>JBGAVF010000024.1:0-19207 GCA_044228315.1 Bacteroidia bacterium
ACCCGTCACTCCTTCTACGGTATCAACTCCATACCTCGTATGGAAGTAGATGGCGGATGGGATGGCAATGCCAACAGCTATACTTCAGCCCTGCATGATGGATTTGTTGCCAAACCGGCCTTCATGGAAATCACCGGAACAAGCAGCACCAAATGGAAAACTGTAAGCATCACCGCCAACATCAAACCGTTGACCGATGTTACTTCTACCACCATGCGCCTGTTCGCTGCCGTGAATGAAAAACAAACCGTGAAAAACGTAAAAACCAATGGCGAAACCGACTTCCTGCATGTAATGAAGAAAATGGTTCCGGATGCTAACGGTACATTACTAACCGGCTTAACCAAGAACACCACCAAGACCGTAAACCTTAGCTGGACCGCTCCGGGTGTGTATACCCTGGCTCCAAGCGGCGCTTCTCCGATCAATATCGCTACTCAAAACTCGATCGAAGAATTCAACGATCTGGAAGTGGTATTGTGGGTTCAGGATGTATCCACAAAAGAAGTATGGCAATCAGGTTATACCACTCATACTTACCTGGGACTCGATCAGCAAAACAACAACGTACAGAACATCGGTATCCGTCCGAACCCGACCAACGGTGTTACCAAAGTTGATTTCATGCTGAACAACGAACAGAACATCCACGTACAGATCGTAAATGCTTTGGGACAGGTAGTGAAAAGCTTCCCTTCTCAAAACTTCTACAGCGGTGTGAACGGATTTGATTTCGATGCTACCGGTATGGCTCATGGCGTGTACTTCATTAAATTCAACGGCGAGAACTTCTCTGTTACGCAGAAATTCGTAGTTGACTAATTCAACACTGTTTTAATCAACCCTCTAAAAGGCCCCGGTGAATTGCATCGGGGCCTTTTGTTTTAAAAAACACCGTACAGGAGGCCGGTGAGTGGTCCGTAAAAATCAACACCAAAGAGTATATTTGCACCGAATGAAAGAATTTCTCCGATTCCTTTTCACCCGCCGTTTTCTCCTGCATTTAGGGGCCGCCGTTTTACTGGTGGTTGCACTTTTCTTTCTGTGGATATTCAGTCTGAACTGGTACACCCATCATAACATGTCGATCACCGTTCCCGACTTCAAAGGCAAGACGGTAGATGAGGTGCTGAAATTACTTGAGGAAAAGAACCTGAAATATAAGATACGTGATACCGTTTATTTCGACGATAAGCGCAAAGGCAGCATCCTCGACCAGGACCCGATGCCGGAAAGCCATGTAAAAGAAGGGCGTATCATTTATTTCACCATCAATGGGATGACACCTCCCGATATCAAATTTCCTGACAAAGAAAGTATTGAAGGATCCCTGCGTAATGCAAAAGCCCAGCTCGAATCACGTGGGTTCAATGTAAACGCGATCTACACCAGCGGGCCGCACCGCGACTACGTATACCGGGCCGTTTACGACGGGCAAGATGTGGTGCCCGGACAGTTGATTCCGAAAGGCAGCACCATCGACCTGTATGTGGAAAGCGGTATGAACAATGCTTCCATTTCCGTTCCCGACCTGACCGGCAAATCGGTATCGGAAGCGCTGCAAATTATTAAAGACAATAATTTATCGTTGGGCAGCGTTAAACCTGCCGACCTGGAAAACGATCCGGATGCCGTGGTGGAGAAGCAAATTCCGGCCTACGACAGCACCGCAACCATGAATCAGGGGGATCCTATTTATATATATCTGAAACGAAAAGATGATTAATCTGAAGACACTACCCTTCCTGCTTTGTTTCCTGTTCTTCGTGCCTTGCCTGCAGGCACAACAGGTACTTTTGCCGGTGAAGGAGAATACCATAGTAAAGGAATTTCTGAAAAGCCATCCCGGCATTGACCGTGCCTACGGAAACGTTCCACAGGGCATTACCAACGCAGGCAACGACACCCTCCCCTTCTTCGAAGATTTCACTACCTCACGGGTGCTGCCCGATACCAATAAGTGGATGGACCGCAGCGTTTTCATCAATAACGGATTCGCCATTAATCCACCCAGCTATAATGTAGCCACCTTCGACGGACTTGACAAAGAGGGCAACGCCTACAAACTCACCACAGGCTTAACCTTCGGCAGTGCCGACACCCTTACCTCCCGGCCTTTGAACCTGAAAAACTACACCCGCAAAGACAGCGTGTACCTGAGTTTCTTTTTTCAGCGTCAGGGACAAGGCGACCAGCCCCAGACAGAAGATACCCTTTACCTTCAGTTTCTGAATACCAACGGATTCTGGAACACGGTATGGAAAAAAGAAGGCGGAGTGAATGACAACAACTTTCTGCAGGTGCTGTTAAAGATCGACAGCAGCCTGTATTTCCACGATCAGTTTCAGTTTCGTTTTACGAACCTGGCCAACCTTACAGGAAACCTGAATCACTGGAACGTGGATTATATTTTCATGAACCGGGGCCGCAATGCAAAAGACACTTACTATCGTGATGCAACTATCAGTTCCACACCAACATCCATTCTGAAACGCTATGCATCCCTGCCCTGGAATCAATTCAAAGCCAATCCTGCCAAGGAAAAGTCGGACTCGGTGCATTTTGTGGTGTCGTTCCTCGATACCATTGTAAAAGCCAACTGCGACTCCCGCATCATTGCGTTCAACCGTGCCAACAATAACCTTATTTATAATTACAAAGTGAGTACTGCGGTGAATGTGAGTCTTAAAAACAACGACACAGCCATTTTCGAAAAACTTCCGCAACTCGATACCTGCACCGTTTACAACAACGACACATCCATTATCGATCTTATTTATACCAATAAGTTCACCGGCGAAACGTATAACGCCTTCATTCACAACGACACATTTAAAACGAAACAACTTTTTGCCAACTACTATGCGTACGACGACGGCAGTGCCGAGGCCGGCTACGGCATCGACTTCGGACCGGGTAAGGTAGCCCTTGGCTTTGAAACCAATGTGGCTGATACGCTCCGCGCCATCGACATTTATTTCAACCAGTCCCTCACCTCCAATGCCAATATCAGTTTCAGCCTCACCATCTGGAGCGAGATCACAACACCCGGCTTGCCGGCAAACAACGATAAGATCCTGCATTACCAAACCATCACTGTTCCCGAACATACCTATTCATACCGCGACGGAATGGGAGGCTTTACACGTTTCAAACTTGATACCGCACGTTACCTGCCTGCAGGAAAGTTTTACATTGGCTGGAGACAAAACAGCAACTTCATGCTCAATGTAGGCTTCGATAAAAACTATCCGGAAAGTTTTGGCAAAGCCTATAACCCCATGATGTTCTACAACACCGATGGCACCTGGCGTGTGAGTGGGTTCCCCGGCACCGTGATGATGCGCCCCGTGGTGGGCAAAAGCCTGGAACCGGCTACCGGCTTGGCACCAAAGCAAACCACCCGTGCAATTAAAGTGTACCCCAATCCGGCCCATTCCTTACTTTACATCGACCTGCCTGAACAAACAGAAGGCACCATTCAGGTGATAGATATGCAGGGACGCATAATGCTTTCAAAAACATGGACAGGCCGGTTCTGGATGTTCCGGAACTGCCGTCCGGCATGTATTTTCTCCGGCTTACAGAACAACCTTACACAACAATACTATACTACTAAATTTACTATCGAATAATGGAAGACATTACCGTACAGGAACTGAAAGAACGCATGGATAAAGGCGAGAAGCTGAATATCATCGACGTTCGTCAACCCTATGAATTTGAAGAGTTCAATATCGGTGCGAAACTGATACCCCTCGATACCCTTCCGGAAGCAATGGCTGATATGGGTTCATTAAAAGATAAAGAAGTGATCGTTCATTGCCGCTCGGGTGCCCGCAGCGCTACTGCCAAGGCGTATTTATCACAGAACGGTTTTACCAAGGTACGCAACCTTATTGGTGGAATGATGGAATGGCAAAGCCGTTTCGGCTCTGCGTCCTAATCAACCGGCCCGTTTTATTTCAGATACCGGTCGAGCCAGTCGAAGTACACACGCTGCCATAATATACTGTTCTGGGGCTTTGTTACCCAATGCCCTTCATCAGGGAAATACAGGAAGCGCGATGTAACCCCGCGCATCTGTGCCGCGGTGAAAGCTTCCATACCCTGATTCAGAGGTACCCTGAAATCTTTTTCGTTGTGTATGATGAGAATAGGCGTGTTCCAGTTCTGCACAAAACGGTGCGGAGAAAACAGGTCGTATTGTGCCTTCAGATTATCCTGCCAGTATGGGCCTTTAAAGTCGTGATTCACGAAGAACATCTCTTCAGTGGCCCCATACATGCTTTGCATATTATACACTCCGCAATGGGCCACAAAGGCTTTGAAACGGTTCTCGTGGTTGCCGGCCATCCAGTATACACTGTAGCCACCATAGCTGGCACCTACACATCCCATGCGATCTTTGTTGGCAAAAGGCTCTGACGATACATCATCGATGGCAGCCAGCAGATCCGACATGGCGGCCCCGCCCCAGTCACCTGCGATCTGGTCGGTCCAGTTTTGTCCAAAGCCCGGTAACCCGCGGCGGTTGGGAGCTACAATGATATAGCCGTTGGCTGCCATGAGCTGGAAGTTCCAGCGGTAGCTGAAAAACTGGCTCACCATGCTTTGCGGGCCTCCCTGGCAATACAACAGCACCGGATATTTCTTCTTCGACTTTGGATTGAAATCGGGCGGATAAATGACCCAGGTAAGAATGCTGTTGCCGTCCTTGGCTTTTATATCGCGGCGTTCTACTTTGCCCATCTTAATTTTCGCCAGCATGTCGGTATTGGTGTTGGTGATTCGCAACGGCTTGCCGTTCGATGGATTGATGGAGAACAATTCGGTAGGCATGCTCATGCTCATGATGCCGGCTATGATGACCGGATTCTTGCCCAGCTGCCCGATTGAAAACTCCGACAGATCCTGCACCTGATCGGTGAGTTGGGTGATGACAGTATTTTTTTCGCCGGGAACTGCTTTAAACAATTGCACCGTGCCGGCAATGGGTGCGTTGAAATAAATGGCCCGTCCGTCGGGACTGTACACAGCTTTCTCTACCGTATTGTCAAACCGTTCGGTGATACGGGTTTTCGAAAGCAGGCCATAGTCGTACACCATGATATTGTTTTTATCGGCTTCGTACCCGTCTTCTTCCATACTCAACCATAGGATCTGTGTGCCATCGGGTGAGAATACCGGATTGGTATCGTACCCTCCGTTGCCTTGTGAAATGTTTTCTGTTTTCTGGTTGTAAACGTTGTAGATATAGATGTCGCTGTTGGTGCTTTTGGCGGCATCGGTGCCGGTGAGCTTCTTCGAGGTGTAGGCAATGCGGCTTCCGTCGGGGCTCCAGCAAATTTGTTCATCGCCTCCGAACGGCTGCAAGGGCGCATCGTACGGCTCATTCTTCATAATATCGTACGGCTCATCGATCACAATGCCGTTTTTAAATTTCACAATGAAGATATGGCTGAAGGATTCATCTTCCCATGCGTTCCAGTGACGCATCATAAGGCCGTCAAAAATGCGACCGGTAGCTTTGGGCAGGTCGGGATAGAGTTCGGCGGTGGTTTTATTCACTTTTACATCCTGGGTAAAGTAGAGCATATCACCCAGGTAGCTGAGTCCGAAAGTGCCGATATTCGAAGGGATGCCGGGAATTTTACGGCTGCCCGATCCATCGGCGTTCATGATATAAAAATTCACATCGCCTTCCACATCGCTGAGGTAGGCAATACGTCCGTCGCTCATCCAGCGTGCATTGGTTTCACTGGCCTTGGGTGTGTTGGTGATGCGAACTACTTTTTTTCCGTCGGTGCTGGCTTTATAAATGTCGGACTGTCCTTTGTTTTCTGCCACATCATAGTAACGTACATTATAGAGTACACTCTTGCCGTCGATGCTCGTTTGCGGATCGCTTACCCGTCCCAGTCTCCACAACAATTCAGGGGTGAGCGTGAAGGTAGTTTGCGCATACGCAAGGGCGGTGATGCAGAAAAAGAACAGGAAAAATATATTTTTTTTCATTTTGAGAAGTTGCGTTTGCTGTACGAAATTACCTACAAAAATAAATATTTGTATAGCAGGATTTTATTTAATTTACCATCTCAATATGCACATTCAACTGAATAACAGAACCGCGCTGGTAGGCGGTGCCACACAGGGAATCGGGAAGGCCGTTGCCATGCAACTGGCAGCCTGCGGGGCAACGGTATGCCTTATCGCCCGTAATGAAACCCAACTGGCACAGGTATGTAAAGAGCTTCCCGCAACCGCAGGACAGAAGCATTTCTTTGCCGTGGCCGATTATGCCAACACGGAACAACTGCGTGCCGCACTGTCCGGCATTGCCTCCGGTCATCGTATTGATATCATTGTAAACAACAGCGGAGGCCCGGCCTCCGGACCGGCTCTTGAGGCAGCACCGGAAGCATTTCTGAATGCCTTTACCCAGCACCTTATTGCCAACCAGTTAGTGGTAAAGCAATTTGCCGGGGGCATGAAAGAGCAGCACTGGGGACGCATCATCAATATCATTTCCACCTCGGTAAAAATTCCGTTACGCAACCTGGGGGTAAGCAATACCATTCGGGGCGCGGTGGCCAGCTGGAGCAAAACCCTCGCGAATGAGCTGGGGCCCTTTGGTATTACGGTGAACAATATACTTCCCGGTGCAACAAGCACCGATCGCCTTGCACAAATTATTTCGGCGAATGCATTAAAAAAGGGGGTTGATGAAGCCACGGTGCGTGCCGAAATGCTGCACGAAATACCCGCAGGCCGTTTTGGAGAAGCGCAGGAGCCTGCCTATGCCGCAGCTTTTTTAGCCAGCGATTATGCATCGTATATCAACGGCATCAACCTGCCGGTGGATGGGGGACGTACTGGGAGCCTGTAGCTCAATCTTTTATGCATCCGAATTAAATCCGGGGCAAAAAAAAAATCCGGCACATGGTTACCATATGCCGGACTTTAAAAATTCAGGATCGTCTTAATTCAAAAACGAATCTACGTTGCTCAGTTCCATATTGAAGGCATCCGATACACCTTTGTACACGATCTTATCGCCAATAGTGTTCAATCCTTTCTTCAGTTCTTCATTGTCTTTACAGGCTTTTTTCCAGCCCTTGTTGGCAATTTGCAAAGCATACGGAAGCGTAGCATTGGTCAAGGCCAGAGTTGATGTATACGGCACAGCGCCCGGCATGTTGGCCACGCAATAATGCACAATACCATCGATCACAAAGGTTGGATCCTCGTGGGTGGTAGGCTTGCAGGTTTCGATACAACCGCCCTGATCCACGGCCACATCCACCAGTACCGTTCCCGGCTTCATCAGTTTCAGCATGTCGCGGGTAATGAGGTGCGGGGCCTTTGCACCCGGTATAAGCACACCACCGATCACCAGGTCGGCATCTTTTATTTCATTCACGATATTGTAATGGTTGCTCATTACGGTCACCACATTCTTCGGCATAATATCATCGAGTTCGCGAAGGCGCTTCAGGCTGATATCCATGATCACCACATTGGCACTGGTACCGGCGGCCATCTTGGCAGCGTTGGTACCTACCACTCCCCCGCCCAGGATCACCACCTTGGCCGGTTTCACTCCCGGTACACCGCCCAAAAGGATACCGCGTCCGCCGGATGGCTTCTCAAGGTATTTGGCGCCTTCCTGAATGGCCATACGACCGGCAACCTCACTCATTGGAGTTAGCAATGGCAGCGAACGATCGGTTTTCTCTACGGTTTCGTAGGCAATACAAATACCTTTTTGCTTCAGCATGGCATCGAGCAACGGTTTGTACGATGCATAATGGAAGTAGGTGAACACGATCTGATTTTCCTTGATGAGAGAATACTCTTTTTCGATCGGCTCCTTCACCTTGATGATCATTTCAGCAATGGCATATACTTCTTCAATGGTACCGAGCAAAGAAGCACCGGCACTCACATAATCATCATCGCTGAATCCGCTTCCGATACCGGCGGTTTTTTGCACATACACGGTATGACCGTTCTTTTTAAATTCGGCAACACCGGCAGGGGTTAATGCTACACGGTTTTCGTTGTTCTTTATTTCTTTTGGCAGACCAATAATCATAATACGTAGGGTTTGAGAATTAGGCTGCAAAAGTAGAAATTGTTGGCTAAAACCTGCTATCCTTTTTTAGCGAAAACCGGGAATCGTATTATACCGCAAGGGCCGTTGCCAACAGGCCTTCCGCTTCCGATTCATCCCATTCCCCGGTATTCCCATCCACTGTTTCAAAAAGTACAGCGGAAACAAAGGCTCCGTAAAGTCCGGTCAGCTCCTGCAACAAACCCAGGGTAAGCGTACCGATGATATACCCTTCTTCCCGGTTGGTGAACCCGGCTTCGGTGGATGAAAAGTACGGTTCGAGCAAGGGGCGTAATGTTCTCGGATGACGTAGTAAGATCCTTACACTAAAATCGCCCGACAGGGAAGCCCGTATGTTCTGATGCAGTTTTTTATACTCATACCGGTACGAATAGGTTAGTGCCGAAAGGTCGGAAAGCACCGCAGATGCCGTTGGATGGGCACCGGCACCTTTCCCCACAAAAAACTGTATGTCGGCAAACGAGGTTTTGGTGATCACGCCATTGTATACATCGTCCACGGTAAACAGCTTGCTCCCGGGCCCTACAAATTTCGGCATCACCAGGCATTGTACCTGTCCTTCGGCTGTTTTCAGGGCATGGGCCACCAGCTTAATTTTCAATCCCTTCTCCCGGGCATAATTCAGTTCGAGGTCGCCAAGGTTGCCGATGCCGAAGTTCACTATATCATCCGGACGGCACACTACACCGAAAGCATGGGCCAGCAGGATCAGGAGTTTGTATTTGGCATCGAACCCGCCCGTATCGAGCACCGGGTTGCTCTCGGCATATCCTTTTTCCTGTGCATCTTTAAGCGCTTCGGCATACGATACCGGTTCATTAGCGGTGCGGGTTAAAATATAGTTGGTAGAGCCATTCACGATCCCCTCAATGGATTCGAGCAGGTCGTTGTCGTAATATTCTTCCAGATTGCGGATGATGGGAATACTGGCACAACAGGCTGCTTCATACAGAAAAGGCACATCATATTCTTTTTGCAGGGCCAGCAATTCACTGAAATGTTCCGCGATCATTTTTTTGTTGGCCGAAACTACCGCCTTTCCCTGCTTCATGGCTTTCTTCACCAGTTCGAATGCCGCATCGGCATCATCGATCAGCTCCACGATCACATTGATCTCAGAATCGTATAAGATCTCATCGGGGTTGAGAGTGTAAAAGTGCGCAGGGGCCTTGCGGGGCTTATCGGCATGCTTAACGCCGATCTTTTTGATACGTGCCTTGAGGCCGGGTGTTTTCTGCAGTACTTCATACAGGCCAAAACCTACACAGCCAAAGCCGAAGAGTCCGAGTGTTAAATTTTTTCTTTGCATGGTCGTCATTTTTTTAAGCGTGAACGGATACTTTTTTTGCGGCTTTTTGCAGCACCTGTTTTAAATCGGCGATGAGATCATCGGCATCTTCCAGTCCAACGGAGAGGCGGATGAGGCTATCGGTAACTCCGGCCGCACGTCGTTTTTCTTCGGGAATGGATTTGTGGGTCATGGCCGAGGGAAGGCAGATGAGGCTTTTGGCACCGCCCAGGCTTTCGGCCAGTTTGAAATACGTGGTGCTGCTTACAACATCGGAAGCAAGCGCGGCATCGTCGACATGCAGATCAAACGAAATGATACCGCCGGAATATTTTTGCTGTGCGGTGGCAACGTGATAATTGGGATGAGAGGCCAGTCCGGGATAATAAATATTCCGAACCAAGGGTTGTTGCGTAAGAAACTCCGCCACCTTTTGGGCATTTTCGGAATGCTGACGAATACGCAGGTTCAGGGTTTCAATGCCGCGTATCACGAGCCAGCTGTCGAACGGGCCGAGAATAGCACCGGAGGCATTCTGAATGAATTTTATTTTCTCACCCAGTTCGGGTGTGGCGGTAACTACCAGTCCGGCAATGAGGTCGCTGTGGCCCGAAAGATATTTTGTGGCACTGTGCACCACGATGTCGGCACCCAGGTCGATCGGTTTTTGCGAAGCCGGAGAAGCGAAGGTGTTGTCGACACTCAACAGGCAATGATTACGCTTCGCGATGCGGGCTATGGCAGCGATGTCGGAAATTTTAAGGGTGGGATTCGTGGGACTTTCGATCCAGATGAGCCGGGTGCGCGGGGTGATGGCGGCTTCAATATTTGCCGCGTTCGTAGCATCCACATAGGTGACGCGTATCCCGAATTTTTCATAGATGTGCGTGAAGAGGCGGAAAGCACCTCCGTAGATATCGTCGACGGCCACGATCTCGTCACCGCTTTGCAACAGTTTCACCACGGCATCAATGGCGGCGAGTCCGCTGCCGAATGCATAGCCGTTGCTGCCGTGTTCCAATACGGCGATCAGGTCTTCCAGGGCTTTGCGGGTGGGGTTATTGCTTCGGGCATAGTCGAAGCCTTTGTGAATGCCGGGGGCCTCCTGCACGAAGGTGGAGGTTTGATAAATAGGCACCGAGAGGGCGCCGGTAAGTTCATCCACGGGGATGCTGTGAAGTAAAAGGGTTTGATCTTTCATGCTCATGTGTTTCGTTAAAGGGTTAAAAAATGGTTTTCCGGTTCCGGAAAATCATCCGTTCCAAACACATGTTCTGACGGGAAAGCACATAAAAAAAGCTCTTCCGACAGAAGGTCAGAAGAGCTTTTAGTATATCGCGAATAAATAAAAGGCTTGTTTCTAACTTATCTGTTCCACCGAAAACGGCGGATTGAATGTGGCACCTTTTTCGCTTTGCAGCGAAGAGGTTGTCAAGATGTCATCGGGTCAATTCCCTCGATCTTTCTGGATAAGATGATTTCAAAGAACGGGTGCAAAGATATGTTCGTAAAAATGAAACTTCCAAATATTTTTTTGAAAGCAGCTTTCATATTCATTTAACACGCCATCTAAAACTCCCTGCTGTAAAGCGTTTCAGCTGCTCTGATTTTTTTCTGAAAAAGATTTCAGTAAGTGCTAAATGATAAAAAGCCACGATTGGATGAATGAAATGGCGAATTCATAACATCCGTTTCTCCAAAGCAAATTACTGTGACTTTAACGTATTCATTCGTGAATTCGTGGCAACTCGGCGAATGATAAAAAGCCACGAATGCACGAATTATAGACGAATGGATGAATGAAATGACGAATTCATAACATCCGTTTCTCCAAGACAAATTACCGTGCCTTTAACGTATTCATTCGTGAATTCGTGGCAACTCGGCGAATGATAAAAAACCACGAATGCCTGAATTATTGACGAATAGACAAATGAAATGACGAATGCACAGCACTTGTTTCTCCAAAGCAAATCACTTGTGACTTTAACGTAGTCATTCGTGAATATGTGGCGAACAAAAACTACACTATTACTCGTCGATAGTTTAATTTCATTTCACCAAAATTTACGACGATTACCAGTCTTTTCTGCGAAACCTTCAGATAATTTATTGCCTGAGCAATAAACTCATCAGCAATGCCGGAAACCCCTTTCACTTCAAGAATTATTGAATCATAAACCACAAAATCAGCATAAAAATTATGAGGTAAGGCTATTCCCTTGTAGTTTACTTCATATAATTTTTCTCTTTCATAATAAATCCCTGCTTTTTTAAATTCATATTCTAAAGCATCTTTATATACAATTTCCAAAAACCCTGCGCCGAGATTCTTATGCACCTCAAAACACTTCCCGATAATTTGATAGCTTTCTTCTTTGAAATGTATTTTTTCCATAGTCCATAAATTTTACATCAAATTTCGAAAATTATTAGCAACAATACAAACAGTTCAGCGAAAGATTTCGGAATTCATTCGTGAATTCGTGGCGACTCGGCGAATGATAAAAAGCCACGAATGCACGAATTATAAACGAATGGCCAAATGTAATGCAAAATGCATGGCGCCTGTTTCTCCAAAGCAAATCACCGTGACTTTAACGTATCCATTCGTGAATTCGTGGCGACTCGGCGAATGGTAATACAGCCACGAATGCACGAATTATAAACGAATGGCCAAATGTAATGCAAAATGCATGGCGCCTGTTTCTCCAAAGCAAATCACCGTGACTTTAACGTATTCATTCGTGAATTCGTGGCGACTCGGCGAATGATAAAAAGTCACGAATGCACGAATTATAGACGAATGGATGAATCACGCGAAACCACCTCACCATCTGCCAAAATGGTTTAGGTGTTTAGGGTTTAGAGTTTAGGAAAGGCGGAGGAAAAGGTGAATGAAGAATTAAAAATTAAGAATGATAATTATCTGAAACAATACCTGCATTTTCCAGTACCACTTACCATCTACTATTTACCATCTACCACTAACCATCACCCATCCTCGAAAAGTACGGAATCGAGTTTGTATTGTTCCGATACTTCAATGCTGAAGAACCCGAACTCTTCGGCTACCTTGCCCCGGATGAGATAACAGGCACGACCCCGGAACGGATATTTCTCCGTGGCCTGTGGGAAATGGGTGGTATCGAAAAACACGCCTTCCGAATCGAGAAAACAACCGAACATCATACGCTCCTTACGGATGGTTCGGGTGGGCTTGTAGGTAACATAATAACCCACGATCTCTACCATCCGGTTTTTGTACATCGGCAGATCCGCTGCCTTCAACAAGGGCAGCTTTGTTTCTTTCAGAAACGAAAACGGAGAGGTGAGTGTGAAACCCAGCAGCTCCATCTCATCGCGGGCATCATCGCGCGGGTTGCTGTCGAGAGGCGGTAAAATGTAGTCTCGTGACTCGTGAACGAACAACCCCTGATGCACTTCTGTTTTCCGTTTGCGGCCCAGGTGTTTATGAATATCCCACAGGAGTTCCTTTTTGGTATGACCCGTGAAACGGAATGCCCCGATGCGGATGAGGATGCGCAGCTGTTCCACCTCGATCTCCACCCGATGCATGAAATCGCCCAGCGACAC
Source organism: Bacteroidia bacterium (assembly GCA_044228315.1). Taxonomy (GTDB): domain Bacteria; phylum Bacteroidota; class Bacteroidia; order UKL13-3; family UKL13-3; genus CAINMV01. Next base: position 13,023 of record JBGAVF010000024.1, read on the forward strand.
AAACGGACCGCTGCTCTCACGCTCTTTCAGTATAGCACGTACCACATTGTTTTCCAGCCCGGCCAGCAAGTGAAGCCCGAGATACACCGTAGTACCCGTTACCCGTGTAAGGGCATCGCTTTCATTGATATGCGGCGCTTCGATGGAGGCCCCGTGCATGCGGGCCTCGTGCACATAGTATTCCGCGTTGTAAAACCCGCCTCCGTTGTTGATGCACGATACCATGTATTCAATGGGGTAATACGTTTTAAGAAACATGGCCTGATAACTCTCCACGGCATACGAGGCGGAATGTCCTTTTGAAAAAGCATAGCCTGCAAAACTTTCGATCTGTCGCCACACCTCACGGGTCACGGCATCGTCGTAGTTTTTTTGGCGGCAGTTCGTAAAAAACTTCTCTTCCACTTTCTTAAACTCTTCCCGTCCGCGGAACTTGCCCGACATCCCTCTTCGCAGCATGTCTGATTCGGTGAGGGTGAGGCCTGCGAAGTAGTGCGCCACCTTGATCACATCTTCCTGATACACCATCACCCCATACGTTTCCTGCATCAGCTCCTTCATCATGGGGTGGGCATACTGTGCCTTTTCGGGATGATGGAAGCGGCGTATGTATTCCTGCATCATACCGCTTTGTGCTACCCCGGGGCGTATGATGGAACTGGCGGCCACCAGGTCGAGATAGGTGCTGGCACGCAGCTTTGTGAGCAGCATACGCATGGCAGGACTCTCCACATAAAAACATCCCATAAGTTTTGCCTGCTGCAAATTGGTACGCACCCGTGCATCGTGTTTGAACCGTTTGATATCGTGTATGTCGAGGATGTCGCCCGTGTTTTCCTTTACGATCTCAACGGTATCTTTTATTTTTCCCAGACCGCGCTGGCTCAGGATGTCGAACTTGTACAGGCCCAGGTCTTCGGCTTCCAGCATGCTGAACTGTGCCAGGGGGAAACCCTTGGGCGGCATGCTGCGGGCCGTATAGTACTGTATGGGCTTTTCGGAGATGAGAATACCGCCGGCGTGTATGCTGAGGTGGCTGGGAAAATCGTGAAGACGGGCACTGTAAATATCGATGAGGCGGGTGATGCTGTCGGGCGTGCCGTAGGATTGCAGGCGGTCGAGCAGTGAATCGATCTCTTCCTTGGGCAGGCCGAATACTTTCCCCAGTTCGCGTACCACCGAGTTGCGCTGGAAGGTGCTGTAGGTAGCGAGCATGGATACATGATCACGGCCGTGTGTGTTGAAAATATATTCGATGATATCGTCGCGGTCGTTCCATGAAAAGTCGATATCGAAATCGGGCGGGTTGATGCGGGAGGGGTTGATGAAACGCTCGAAATACAGATCGAGGTCCACCGGGTCCACATCGGTGATACGCAGCAGGTAGGCCACCACGGAGTTGGCGCCGCTGCCCCGTCCTACATAAAAATAGTTCTTGTGTTGTGCATAGCGCACAATGTCGTGGTTGATGAGAAAGTAGGAAGCAAAGTCCATCTCATGGATCATACGCAGTTCTTTCTCCACCCGTGCATGGATCTCCGGTCCGGCATCGGGATAGCGGTACTGCATTCCTTCGCGGCACAGGGCCACCAGCTGCTCCTTATCGCCTTGGGCCGAACCGGTAAAACATGTTTTGTTTTTGTTCTTTCCGAATGCCAGATCGATGCTGCATTGTTCCATGAGCTGCTGCGTGTTGCGTACGATGCCGGGCAGTGCCTCATAGATATGTTGCAATACGGGCAGAGGCTGCATTACTTCATTGGGCAGGGCCTGTTCGGCAGCATCCAGTTTGCTGAGCAGGGTGTTGTGATCCATGGCACGCAGCAGGCGGTGTGTGTTGAATCCGGCCTTGTCGCGAAAGGTTACAGGGGCCAGCATCACCAGTTTGTGAGGGTACCTGGCCCATTCGCTGAAACGCAGACGACCGGCCTCGTGCGGGCGCACACCCACATACTCGTAATGCCTGAGAGTAGCGGCACGGGGGGCATTGTGCAGAGGATACACCACGAACACATGGGCCATCTCCGGGGCGCGGGCCGGCACAGGCGATCCTTCGTGCAGGTGGTGCGTGAGCAGGTTGTTGAGTTCAAAAAAGCCTTCGTTGTTTTTTGCCAGGCCTACAAACTGCTGTGTATTGCCGTTGCGGAAGTCGATGCCCGCGATGGGCTTTATGCCGTGCACGGGAGCCAGCCTTACAAAGTCGGCAATGCCCGAGGTGTTGTTTATATCGGTAAGAGCAAGACAGGGTATGCCAAAGGCTGAGGCCTGCAGCAGCAGGTCTTCCGGACTGAGGGTTCCGTATTTAAACGAGAAAAAGGAATGGCAGTTGAGGTACATGGCGACGGGAAACGGGGCATACGCATCTTTTTTCAGAACAACGATTTCAGTTCGGGGTATTCAAAGGGGGCCATCACTTCGGGCACGTTGGGGTTGAGGTGGCGGTCGGTGATACGGCGGGAAATGGAGTAGGCTTTCATGCCGGCATCATCGAAAGGAAGCATAAGCTGCTGCACGTCGGGCTTCGGAAGATTCGTATTGAGCCATTCCTTCTCGAGGTGTTCGGGGATAATCAGGGGCATACGTTTTTTTGAATTGTGAATACGGGCCATGAGCGGGTTGGCATCTACCGTGATGACGGAGAAGGTATGATGCAGTTCACCCGTATCGGGGTTGGCCCAGTGCTCGTACAAACCGCCCAGGGAAAAGAAATCGTGATCGCGCAGGCCGATGAAGAACGGATATTTCTTTTTGTTCAGGGTGTGCCACTCGTAAAAGCCGCTCACTATTACCAGACAACGCTTCGTGGTGATGCTGTTGCGAAAGGATGGTTTTTCAAACACCGTTTCGGCTTTGGCGTTGAGGGTATGATCGCGCATCTCCAGGGCCTGTTGCTCATCCTTACACCAGGCGGGGATGAGGCCCCACTGGTAGCATTGGATCAGCGAAGGTTCGCCGGCCGTCACTACAAATAATTCCGGATGCGAGAAGCCGCTCACCGTGAAAAATTCAGGGGTGCGGTCTTCGGGCTTAAAGGCTGCGCCGTAGTGTTTGGCAACCCGCTCGGAGCGTTTTTCGATATAGGCAACGTTATAACACATATATGTATGATTAAATCTGAACCGGGAATGCGTGAAGAGTGAAGAGTAAAACGTGAAGCGAATCAATGCAGCCGCGATGAATTCTTGTATTTCCTCTTTTACCATTTACTATCGACCATTCTCCATTTACTATTTACCAAACAGGTTTAGGCGTTTAGGGTTTAGAGTTGAGGAAATGCATGAAATAGTTTAAGAACGAAATGGCATCATTCAATATCAATGCATTTTCCATTTACTTTTCACCATTCACTATTTACCACACTTTACTTTTTACTCTTTACTTTTTACCATTTACTATTTACCATTTACTATTTACCATCTACCCGCCCCTCAGGTAGCTAAAATCGAACTCCTTCAGCAGCAGTTGCCGGTCGAGGGCCTCTTTCCGGCGCAACAGCAGCAGCGACGACACCACAAATATAGCTTCGGGGTTTCGTTTCGACCACAGGGGCCAGCAGGCATCGAGTATTTCACGGCTCATACCTTCGGCGAACGGCAGATACGGGCGGTAAAAGAATGCGGAGCGGTTGCCCGGCAGTTGCAGCAGTTGCTTCAGGGCTTTGATAAAGCCGGAAAGGGTGGCACTAGCTGCCGTTTGTATGCCTATGCTGCACGGGTTTTCGGTGCGGCAAAACCCCTGCAGTTTCACGGGGAAGGGTTGCTGCTGCAGGCAGGCATTTTCCAGTTGCTGCATCAGCGCTTCTTCGTTGTCTTCTTCCATACGAAACATACACAGGGGGATGTGCATGGGAAGTTTGAGGCAGGCCACATGCCGGTATTGTTTCTGAAACACTTCCTTACCCCGTTCCATCTCTTTCTTTACCGGCGGAGGGGGTTGTATCACCAGCATGTATTCGTGTTCTTTTTTGCTTACGGCCTTTTCGGTAACCGAGGTGCTGCTGATGCCGTTGAACGGGTTGAACGTACGCAGGGAATGCAGGGTATTCACGGCCCGCCCCAGGGTACCCGCCCCGTATATCATACGCATTTTATCCATGGCCTGATACAGACGCATCACCTTTTCACTGTCTTCAAAAAGGTTGATCTGGTAATGCCCGCCCACGAGGTGTGTGAAGCGTATACCGATGAGACGCACGAGCATACGGCGCTGAAACAGCTTGTCGAAGAGTTCGCGTACGCGGGGAATGAGATGATGATCACAGGCGGTATGGAATATACGGCACTGCTGGGTGTGGGTGTCGAAATTGGAGTAGCGTATCTTTACGCTGATGCAGCCGGTGAGTTTGTTTTCGGTACGCAGCTGAAAGCAGAGTTTCTCGGTCATCTTCACCAGTATGGCATGGAGCATATTTACATCAATGGTATCGGTGGTGAAGGTTTCTTCGGTAGAGATGCTTTTGCGTTCGCTGTAGGGCTCCACGGGGGTGTTGTCGATGCCGTTGGCTTTCTTCCACAGCAGCAGTCCGTTTTCACCCAGCACCTGCTGCAACAGGTCGGAAGGCATCTGCTGCAGGGTGTGTACTTTTTCTACGCCCATGCTGCGCAGCAACTGGTAAGTTTTATCGCCCACCATGGGGATCTTTTTTACCGAAAGCGGTGCCAGAAAATCCTTCTCGGTACCGAAGTCGATCTTCATCTGGTTATCGGGCTTGGCTTCGTCGGTGGCGATCTTCGATACGGTTTTATTGGCCGACATACCGAACGACACCGGCAGTCCGGTTTCCACCCGTATGCGGGTGCGCAGCTCGGTGGCCCAGGTGTAACAGCCAAAGAAACGGTCCATGCCGGTGAGGTCCATATAGAACTCGTCGATGGAGGAACGTTCATACACCGGCACCCGTTCGGCAATGATGCGGGCGATCTCATCCGACTTCTGCGAATACTTGTCGTAGTCGCCCCGCACGATCACGGCTTCGGGGCAAAGGCGACGGGCGATCTTCATGGGCATGGCCGAATGTACCCCGTACTTGCGGGCCTCGTAGCTGCATGCGGCCACCACGCCCCGCTCTCCCCCACCCACCAGCACGGGCCGGCCAATGAGTTTGCTGTTCTCGAGGCGTGATACCGACACGAAAAAGCAATCCATATCCATGTGTACAATCGTTCTGTCGGGGGCGAAAAGCATATTACGAAACGGTTTTTATCGGGGTAAACGGGGACTCTGTTCTTTTTTATTATGATTAATTTCTAATCATGTTTGATGTTTAAAAACTAATCATTATGTTTGTGGCCTCAAAAAAATGTTTACAACTTTTCGTCATGTTTTTTCATTCCAACCTCAAACTGTTACGCACCCGTAAAGGACTTACGCAGGATGCTCTGGCCACGGCCCTCGACATGCCCCGTTCTACCCTGAGCGGTTATGAGAACGGGGTGGCCCAGCCATCTCTGGAGGCCCTCATCGGCATTGCCGGCTTCTTCAGCATCGCCATCGACACGCTGGTGAAGATGGATCTGGGCAAACTCTCGGAGTATCATTTATCGGAGATGGAGCGGGGCTTTGATGTGTTTGTTACCGGCAGCAAGCTGCGGGTGCTGGCCACCACCGTGGATGAAAAAAACAAGGAGAATATTGAGATGGTGCCCATCAAGGCCAAGGCCGGCTATAAAAGCGGCTATGCCGACCCGGGCTTTATTGAAAAACTGCCGGCCTTTCAGCTGCCCCTGCTGTTGGGCGACCGCAAATACCGCATGTTTCAGCTCGACGGCGACAGCATGCACCCCATCCCGGATAAAAGCTGGGTGATTGCCGAATATGTAGAGAACTGGCACGACATCAAAACGGGGCAAGCCTATGTGCTGCTCACCCAGGAAGACGGTATCGTGTTCAAGCAGGCGGAGAATAAACTGCGTACCCGCAACACCCTGATGTTGCATTCGCTCAACCCGGCATACAAGCCGTACGAGCTGCATGTAAGTGAAATACGCGAGGTGTGGAAATTCTACAGCTACCTCAGCAGTGAGCTGCCCGATGCACAAACCTCAAAAGAACTGCTGATGGAAGCCATACAAAAAGTAGAGGCGGAGGTAGGACGCATTAAAACAGCCCTGGAGTAATGAATAAAAACAGGAACCCTGTAGTGAATAAAAAACAAAAAACTAGTTTGTAATTTTAGACCTGAACCG
>JBGAVF010000346.1:0-2226 GCA_044228315.1 Bacteroidia bacterium
GACGGCAGTGTAGGGTTCGTATATGCCTGGGATGGAAATAAAAAAGCAGGTAAGGGTGAACAGGAAATTATGCAAATCCGGGAAAACGAATTTCTGGATATTGAAGTTCGGTTCGAAAAACCATTCCGGTCGGTAGCGAAAACACCATTTACGGTTATTCCTTCCGGTACCGGGCAGTCGAAAGTGATCTGGGGAATGAGCAGCCGTATGAACTACCCTATGAATCTAATGCTTTTGTTCGTTAGCATGGAAACAATGCTGGGCAAGTCGATGGAAGAGAGCCTGCAGATACTGAAAGGTATACTGGAAGCAAAAAAATAGCCTGAACGGGTTTCATTCAGGCTACTGTACCGGAGATGTAAGAAATTTTATCCGAGGGCACGCACCACTTCAACAATTCCTTTCGTGGTAGGGGTCACTGTCATTACCGGAATAGTGGAATGATTCACGATCTGTTGTGCGTATGAGCCAATGATAAACTCAGAGAAGCCTTCTTCCTGCTGTGTCATGATCATGATGAGGTCAGCATTTATCTTTTCGGCATAGGCAATGGTTTCTTTGGCAAAACCCGAACTGTCTTCCAGAAAGAACGAGGTGTAGTTTACACCGGCTTCATTGAATTGTTCCTCCACCTTGTTGATGTTGGCATGTATTTTATGCTGCAGAAACTCATCGCTTTCCTTGAAGGAAATGATGTGTATGGTTGAATTGAATTTCTTGGCCAGATGTATGGCCCAACGCACTTTCTGGCGTGTTTCAAAGCTCAGGTCAACAGGGAATACAATGTTTTTATACCCTTCGCCGAAGCTCTTTCCTTTAACCACGATCACCGGAACATCGGCATGGCTGATTACACGCGATGAGTTGCTGCCAATGATCTGCTTAATACCTTCCGCACCATAAGTTCCCATCACAATACTGTCGCAGCCAAGTTCTTCGGCGGTTTCTACAATGGTTTTATACACGCTGCGCGATTGTTTCATAACAATACGGCACTCTATTTTATGCTCTTCCCATATCTGGCTCTTCAGTTTGTTCATCCGGTTCTCGAGTGCTTCTTCTATGAGGCGGATGTTATCTTCATTGGTGAACATACTTGCGAAAATGCTTCCCAGGTCAACGATATGCAGCAAGGCTATTTCATTATCGAATATTTTAGCAATACTGATGGCGTGGTCGAGGGCATTTTGAGCCACATCTGAAAAGTCGATGGGTACGAGGGCAAGATTCTTTTTTGTGGTTTCCATAGTGGGACATTAAATTTGTGCACATTAAAAGTACTGATTTGATGCTAAATACAGACGGAAGCATTTACCATCTGCACCTGCTTCCGGGCGAACTGTCGTCTACCATATTTCTGGTTGGAGACCCGGAGCGTGTACCGCTCGTATCGCAGTACTTCGATACTATTGAGATTAAGAAGGAATTCCGTGAATTTGTTACCCATACCGGAACCCGCAACGGATTTCGTATTTCAGTGGTGAGTACCGGTATTGGTACCGATAATATTGATATTGTGTTGAATGAAGCCGACGCGCTGCATAATATCGACTTCAAAACCCGCAGTGTTCGGGATTTTATCACCCCGTTGCAGTTTATCCGTATTGGTACCAGCGGTGCCATCCAGGATTCCATACCGGTTGGCAGCATGCTGGTAAGCACCATGGCAGCCGGTTTCGATGCTTTGGGCCTGTTTTATCATGCCCCCCAAAGCACCCTTTGTATCGATCACAGCAATGAACTTTCATACAAACTTTCGTTGCTGGTGGATGTGGAAATGAAACCGTACCTGTGTCATTCCTCAGAGGCACTGCTTGCTAAGGTGCCGGCTCATTTTTTAAAAGGCATTACACTCACCATGCCGGGCTTTTACGCACCCCAGGGAAGACAACTCCGGGCCCCGGGCAAGGTAAAAAAGGATCTTCTGGCCTTTGTGCAGGGACTGACCTATGAAGGGCGTCCCATCACGAATATTGAAATGGAAACGGCCGGAATATATCTCCTGGCGTCTGTTCTTGGACATCAGGCCATCTCTTTCAACGCCATTCTTGCCAACCGTATAACCGATACATTCAGCACCGAACCGGAACGCGTAACAGATTCCCTGATCCGGGAAGTACTGGCTCTTTATTGCTGATTCTTGTAACTCTTCCGATTTCACTTCACTTTTTTTGGAACGGGTGTAACCTTTATGTTACCCCTTCCGTAAGAGGTATATATTTCACG
>JBGAVF010000025.1:0-19262 GCA_044228315.1 Bacteroidia bacterium
ACGGAGCCGAACAGCGTTTCTTCACACCAACTGGTGAGTTCACGCGAAACGCTGCAACGGCGACGCCCTCCGAAAATCTCAATCAACACCGCCAGGGATTTTACAATTCGGTGGGGTGATTCATAAAGGATGATGGTGCGGGTTTCTTCCTTCAATTGTTGCAGGCGGGTTTGCCGTCCCTTCTTCACCGGAAGAAATCCTTCAAACACAAAACGGTCGGATGGCAATCCGCTTTTGATCAGTGCAGGAACAAATGCGGTGGCTCCGGGAAGGCACTCTACTTCCAAATTTCGGCTGAGGCATTCACGCACCAGTAAGAAACCCGGGTCGGAGATACCGGGGGTTCCGGCATCACTCACAAGTGCTACGGTTTGTCCGGAAACAATGGCATCGGCAATGCGGGAGGCCAGTCCGTGTTCGTTAAAAATATGGTACGATGAAATTTTACGGTCAATGCCCAGATGTTTCAGCAGTACGATGGTATTGCGGGTATCTTCGGCATACAAGGCATCGGCGGTACGGAGGCATTCGGTAGCCCGGAAGGTGATATCTCCCAGATTGCCAATGGGCGTAGGAACGAGTATCAGTTTGCCGTTCATTACCGAAGCTGGAAATTCTGACCCAGATATACCTTACGCACCATCTCATCATTCGCCAGATCTTCAGCAGTTCCTGCGCGAAGAATGCTTCCTTCAAAAAGCAGGTAAGACCGTTCGGTGATGGATAATGTTTCGTGTACGTTATGATCGGTGATCAGTATTCCGATGTTTTTATCCTTGAGTCGTGTGATGATGGTTTGAATATCTTCCACGGCGATGGGGTCAACGCCGGCAAAGGGCTCATCGAGTAAAATGAATTTGGGATCGGTGGCCAGTGCCCGTGCGATTTCGGTACGTCTTCTTTCCCCCCCGCTGAGCAGGTCGCCCCGGTTGCTTCGTACCTTTTGCAAGCCAAATTCATTCAATAGTTCTTCCAGTTTTTCGTGGCGTTCTTTCTTGTTTCGTTTGGTAAACTCCAGCACGGCCATAATATTATCTTCCACCGATAATTTTCGGAATACGGAGGCTTCCTGGGCCAGATACCCGACACCCATTTGAGCCCGCTTGTACATGGGGTATTTGGTGATGTCAAGGTCGTCGAGAAATATCTTTCCTTCATCGGGTTTTATCAACCCTACCGTCATATAAAATGTGGTGGTTTTTCCGGCGCCGTTAGGGCCCAGCAAACCAACGATCTCACCCTGATGCACTTCAATACTTACATCATTCACCACCTTACGGCTGCGGTATTGTTTGATGAGATGCTCGGTTCGAAGAATCATGGAAAGGAATGAATTATTACGTGCGAATCGTCGCGGATGGTTTGGCTTTATCTCAGCATAAACTTCTTGCCCTCTTCCGCGATCTCGGTGCGTGGAAATACGTCTTTGGCTTCATCGAGCAATTCGTCAAGATTGGTATAACGTGCGCTGAAATGTCCGATGAGCAGTTTGCCCACCTTGGCCCGTGAAGCCAGTTTTCCGGCCTGTAAGGCGGTTGAATGAAAGGTGGTTTTGGCCCGGTCGATCATATCGTGTGTGAAGGTAGCCTCGTGGTAAAGCAGGTCAACCTTCTCTATATGATCAATGATGCCTTCATCATACAAGGTATCGGTTACATAGGCGTAGCGGAACGATTTGCGCGGATCGAAGGTAAGCTTGGCATTGGCAATTTTCTTGCCGTCGCGGCCTATATAATCTCCGCCGTTGCGAAGATTTTCAAACTCTTCATGGGTGAGGTTCAGCTTATCGCATTCCTGCTTGTTGATCTTCCGCCCGTACACCCGTTCACTGAACAGAAATGCGGCACATTCCACCCGGTGTTTTACCGGTATGCTCATCACCTTATAATCCTGCGTCTGCAGTATTTCCTTCGGTCCTTCAAATTCAAGTACGTGGTAAATAACCTTGAATTTCAACTGCACATCGCTGAGGCTGAACTGAAGGTTGATAAGAAATTCCAGTTCCTTCGGACAATAAATATCGATGTCATCTTTTCGCCCTTGTACGTTCATGGTACAAAGCAATCCGGGCAATCCCAGAAAGTGATCGCCATGCATGTGGCTGATGAAGATGTAACGGATCTTATTGTGGCTGATCTTGTATTTCAACAACTGATTCTGGGTTCCTTCCCCGCAATCGAGCAGGATATAATCATTGTTGATCTTCAGAATCTGGGCACTGGGATGACGTCGTGCGGTGGGTGTAGACGAACTGTTACCGAGAATGGTTAATTCAAATGACATAATTTTTTGCGTTCATAATTTTTACTCTCTTTCCTCCCCGGTAACTTATTCGATCGGTGCACCGTTCCCCGATGTTTTTGTTCAGTTCGTTTCTTAGCGTTTGGTGATTTTCTTTGTTTTCACACCCGTTGAGTTGGTAACAGAGATAAGATAATATCCCGGCTTCAGATCTTCGGTGATCAATGTATAATTGTTATTTCCGGCCTTGCAGTTAATGGCTTCTTCAAAAAGCAGTTTGCCCAGTATATCACGGATCTGTACCGTTACTTTTTCGGCTTTCGGCGAGGTAATGGTGATCACGGTTTTATCGCTGAAGGGGTTGGGTGTAATTTGCTCTATGCCAAAGGTAACCGGCGTTTGGGTCTGTGCTCCCCGGCTCAATCCGGTTGGGTTTTTAACGGTAAACGTTATGCTTGAATCCACTACCGGGTATGGCACGGTTAACCCGCCGGCAATGGTAAGTTTCGCAATTACAGTTACATATAACTTGCGGGTACCGGTATCGCCAATGGCCGGGGTACCGTTGATTTGCATGCAGCCGCGAAGCGGGGTGCCGTAGTATTTACAATTGGCATTGTTGCAGGCTTTGGTAAACGAAGCCGGAAATCCGTTCAACGACTGAATGATGACGGTATCAATATGCACATTCTGAAGTGAGCCGAAAATGGTGAGCTGGGTATCGGTAGGAAACTGAAAGCTGATGACCTGACTGTAGGCGGTTCCCACTTTAGCATCGGGTAGTACCGAGGGCAACAGGCCCGAATGGGTTAGTGCTGCATCGGGGACGCATTGCGCCATACTCTGAAATCCAATGGCAAAGCTGATGATAAATAGTAATAGTTTTCTCATAGTGGGGACAATTATTCTGTATTGATCTTTTTTTGAAGTATAGCAAAAATAAGAAAAATACCCTTACAATTCCAATTCGTCGTCAAAATCCTCGAGGTCGAAGTTTTCTTCCTCAATAACATGGCGCTGGAGCTGGTTTTCGAAGATGGTATCCATGGCTTCATCCGAACTTTCAAAGATGCGCAGTCCGGTTATTTTTTCACCCGGTACGGCCACCGTACTCACCAGTGCGAACATGCCGTTTAAGTGGGTGGTACTGAGGTGAATCATGCGCAACATTTCACCGGTTTCGTTACAAAATACTTTTACCTTTGAGGCATCCAAGATGATATCGGCTACCTGCTTTTCATCCATCAGATTCATGGCCGCCTCTTCAATGCCGGTGCATAGTTCAGAGGTGAACTGCTCTGTGTTGATGCGGATCACAGATAGTTTATCGAGGTTGTCAATGCTATACTTCATGGTGTTTCGAAACGCAAAAGTACATTATTAAGAATTTTATCTCCCTATGATTTCAAAAATTGCTCTTATCACAGGTGCTACCTCCGGAATCGGAAAAGCGACTGCTTCTCTTCTTGCAAAAAACACGTACAACCTTATCCTTATGGGACGACGGTCTGACCGCCTCGAAATCCTGGCCCGGGAACTGGAACAGGAACACGGCATTAAAACATTTTGTATCACAGCCGACGTTAGGCATAAAGAATCTGTTTTTGATTCGTTAAAGCACCTGCCGGACGCATTCAGTACCATTCATGTGCTGGTGAATAATGCGGGCCTGGCGGCCGGTCTGGGACCTGTTGATGCCGGGGACCTCAACGACTGGGAAACCATGATCGATACCAATGTGAAAGGGTTGCTGTATGTTACCAAAGCCGTAATTCCGTTGATGCCAAAAGACGGCAGTGCCCATATCGTAAATATCGGCTCCATCGCCGGAAAAGAAGCGTATGCCAACGGCAACGTATACTGCGCCACCAAAGCGGCTGTCGACCAGCTGAGCAAAGGCATGCGTATTGATCTGGCCCGTTACCCAATCCGTGTATCGGTGATCCATCCGGGCGCCGTGGAAACGGAATTCTCGGTGGTACGTTTTAAAGGGGATACGGAACGGGCTGCCAAGGTGTATGAAGGCTTTGAAAATCTGGTGGCGGATGACTGCGCCGAAGCCATCTGGTTCATGATCAACCGCCCGCCCCATGTCAACATCAACGAACTGGTGATAATGCCTACTGCGCAACCCAATGCATCTACCATTTTGAGAAAATAAAAACGTTTTTTAGGTTTGCATACTTATGTATAAAGGCAGTATTAATAAGATCCTGTTTCTCGATATTGAAACAGTACCACAGCAGGCTGAATATACCCTGCTGAACGAATCCACCCGGGACCTCTGGAATAACAAGGCCCGCTACCTCATCCGCGACAAGGAAAAAGAAACGCCGGAATCCATTTACGAACGTGCGGGCATTTATGCTGAATTCGGTAAGGTCATCTGCATCTCATGCGGATACATTACCAAAGAAGGTGCGTTGAAAGTAAAATCATTTTCCGGACACGATGAAGCGGAATTGCTGCGCGAGTTCGCTCAGTTGCTTCACAAACATTTCAATACCAAAGAGCATGTGCTGTGCGCGCATAATGGAAAGGAATTCGACTTTCCGTATCTGTGCCGGCGCATGATCATTCATGAAATTCCATTGCCCGATATTCTCGATCTCAGCGGTAAAAAACCCTGGGAAACAGCCTTGCTCGACACGATGGAAATGTGGCGGTTTGGTGATTTTAAAAGCTTCACCTCTCTTAATCTGCTGGCCCATGTGCTGGGGATCCCTTCTCCCAAAGATGATATTGATGGCAGTATGGTAGGGCAGGTATACTGGGTTGAAAACAACCTGGATCGCATCGTAACATACTGCGTGAAGGATGTGGTGACGCTGGCGAAAATATTTTTACGCCTCAACGGATCGCCGGTTTTTGATACGGTAATCGCGGATGAAAAATGAGAATAGAAGTTCCTAAACACTCACGGCTGCCGGGGCCATCAGCTGCCTGAAATAGGCCGGTGCCTTGCACAGGCGGCTACCATACCAGCTGAACATCTCTCCATCCGCCAGCAATACCCGGGTGCCGGGTAGTTTGCTCATCAATGTATCGGCATGTTGTTTTTTGAACGGAAACGGCTCACTGCTGAGTATAATAACCTCGGGTTTTAACTCTATCATTTCTTCGAGTGTGATATTGGGATACCGCTCCTGTGTAATGCAGTTATGGAGTCCGCAGTAACGCATCATTTCGTGAATGAAAGTATCGTTACCGGCACACATATACGGATTGTTCCAGATGAGATATACGGCGGTAGGTGGGTTCACCTGCAGCGGAATAGCACGAAAATTATCGCGAATTTTAGAAGCGATTTTTTCGGCAGCCGGGGCCTTACCGGTCATGGCTCCCACCGATGTGATCATGCTGAGGGCATCATCCAGATTTTTTATATCGCTAACCCATACCGGAAACAGTTTTCTCAATTCAGCAACCTGTGCTTCATCGTTCTCTTCCTTGTTCGCCAGTATAAGATCGGGCTGCAGGGAAATGATCTTTTCGATGTTCAGATTTTTTGTGCCACCGATACGCGTTTTATTGCGGAACCAGCTTTCGGGGTGCACACAAAATTTGGTCACGCCAATCACTTCCATATCAAGTCCTAGGTCGTAAAGCAATTCGGTTTGCGAGGGTACGATGCTGATGATGCGGCGGGGTTTGGCAGCAAGGGTAATGGTTTGCTGCATCTGGTCGGTATAGTTCATTTATGCGTTCTTTAAAATTTTTAAACCTACGGCGCATTGCAGGCAGGCATGTTGCTCGCAATAGGTTTTTTTCAGTTCCATCAGTGCCTGTGTATCGGCGGCATGACGCAGGGGTGCACCCAGGGTAAGCCAGCCTTTAATGATGGTATTGGTTTCCGGCTTCAGCGATTCAAGAAGTTCAATGGCACGGTCCTGCATATCGTAACGCATATGGGATTTGCCATATAAAAAAAGGAAAGGCACAACGGTATTGATAAGTATGATGTTCATGGCCTCTTCTCCCAGGTGTTTTTTCTTGCGTGTACTGTGCTCCTCAAACGTGTAATGCGTGTCCCAGAATACCGAGGCATTGCAATCGAAAATGTGCCTGAGTTCCGCTGCTTCCGCGTGTTCAAGGATACGACTGAACATATGTGCCGACCGGTAAATAAGGTTGGCTAGCTGGGCTATACGCACCTGCGGAAAATTGGCAGGCCTCAGGCGCAACATCTTCCACAAAGATACGTCAATAATCCCGATACCATACTTTTCTTTGAGATAAATAAATTCCCTGCGCAGATCGGTATAATATTTCTCTTCTATACCCGGATTTTCAAGAAAACCGGACACCCCGAAAAGCAGGGCTTCGATCTGCAATAGGTTGGTTTTGATCTTGTCGAACAGGCGCATGGGAATATGCCTGGCCAGCATTTCAAAAGGCAGGGCATTTACCTTAAAACCAAAGTTGGTAAACAGGGAAATGTAAAAGGTTTCTTCCCAGTCGTTTTTATTCTCATCGAGCGATTTTTCGAGCTTCCGGCATTTGCGTTGCAAACGCTCCACCAGCAGTCGTTGCTGCCATGTGGTCTTGGTGAAAAGATCCACCCGGTTGAAATGTGCACCCACGGTACAAACGGATGCAGTTGCATAAGATCGTAATAGCGGTTCACCAGCCGCTTTGGGTATGCGGTGCCTGAGTTCAGCGTCAGCACCTCTTCCTGCATGGCACTCTGCACCGGACGGTCATCTTCATACACCACATGCAATATGATGTTCTGATAGGTGGTATCGTGCTGGTGTCCGTGGCGCTGCCAGTCGGATGAGCGAAGATGAACCTCGATGTTTCCGGCCAGTATGGTGCCTTCTACAAAAATGCGTGCATTAAAAAAATCGGGGCCGGCATCGGCATTGTACTCGCCTGCTGCAAAATGCGGATGTCTTTTCCGCCGGTGGTTTAAGGTCCGCTGACTGATACATTCGGTATCGCCAGAGGTAGTGTAAAAAAGATTCGTTCATAAGGTGTTTTTATTATTCGGAGGGTACTGTTCTTATCAGGGCAGTGCCTGCAGATACTGCAGGTTGGCTATAAGTATGCGGTATTGCAACTCATAGGCTGTATGGCGTATCGTTTCAAAACAACGCATGCTGATCTCCTTTTCTCCCAGACAGGCAAACATGGTTTTATCAACCGGCTTGCCGGGAAGCAATACAAAGGTATCGAGCAGGGGAATGCTGCTTTGGGCATTGATATCGAAAAGGCAGGCCCGGCATCCCAAATTGGCCTTATTCACCAGCACGGCTACCCGCTTCAGTGTTTCTTCGCCGGTAAGGTTGGCATTCTGCACCGTATCGAGCTGCCACTGAAAGTCGTTGATGGAATTGTACAGAAGCACCTGTTGCTTTTCTTTCACAGTATCCGGTTTGCCGTGAAGGATGTCCGCTATTTTTCGATTGAGTTCGGCATTCACCTCATACAAGGTATCGGTACGGGCCGAAACATGCAGTGAGTCGTGCACGGTAAGGGCCGGGTTGTTTCGGGCAATATCCTGAATGATACGGTAAAAGCGAATGGCCTTATACAGGAAATACCCCGCAGCACAAATGCCGAACAGGGCGATGATGAGGGCAATGGTTTTGTTTCGGTTCATGTTTTAATTCAGGCAAAAATAAAAAAAGGCAGCCATATTAAATACAGCTGCCTTTTATAAAAGGTCAGGAGATTTCGGGCCTTAGAAACGCTCGAACTGCGAGAAGAAGAAGTTGCCTTCAATGGCAGCATTCTCATCGCTGTCGCTGCCATGCACGGCATTGGCATCAATGCTTTCGGCATATTTGGCACGTATGGTTCCCGGTTCTGCTTTTTTCGGGTCGGTGGCACCAATGAGTTTACGGAAATCGGCCACCGCGTTTTCTTTTTGTAGGATCGCGGCATAAATGGGTCCTGAACTCATGAACGAAACCAGGTCGTTATAGAAAGGACGTTCTTTATGAACGGCGTAGAAATTGCCGGCCATTTCCGGAGTAAGCTTCAGGTATTTCAGGGCAACAACCTTAAAACCGCCTTCGGTAATATCGTTAATAATTTTTCCTGCGTTGCCGTTCTTTACAGCATCCGGCTTGATCATGGTGAAAGTGAATTGACTCATATTTTATTGGTTAAAATGCGTTGAAATCGCGGCGCGAAGATATCGGAATTTGTTGAGAAAAAATACCGGGTACCGCTTTTTCATACCATCGGTCAAGACAGGTGCAAGAATCCTTGCATGGATACGTTGACACACTGTTCCGGAAAAATGCCTATCCTTCCTCATATCAACATTTCGTTACCGATTTTTTTAATTGGTTTTCACCTGTTATTTTGCGGGGCCAATGCGAGTTCTCTTATCCCTTCTATTCAGTACACTGCTTCTGAATGCTGAAGCCCAGCTCCTGCCTTCGTTCGGCAACAGCCGCACGGGAACAGCCGGTATGCAGTTTCTGAAAATAGGTATGGATGCCCGCAGTATGGGAATGGCCGGAGCCGTGGCCGCAACCCCGGCCGATGCCTCCACCATGTACTGGAATCCGGGTGGCATCACACAAATCGATTCGGGTACGCACTGGAACATCACCCTCAACCACGGTAACTTCTTTGCCTCCACCAGCCTGAATCAGGCCGCTGCGGTGTACCGGGTGAAATACGGATACTGGGGAGTTCAGGTGGCTTCTTTTCAGAGCGCTGCCATGAAAGAAACCACCGAGTTTCAGCCCATGGGCACCGGCCGTACGTTTCGCTTTGCCGATGTGCTTGCCGGCGTTACCTATGCCCAGGCCCTAACCGATAATTTCAGCTTTGGCATCAGCACCAAATACGCCAACGAAAGTTTTGCCGGCATCAGCACACACAATATCCTCTTCGATCTGGGCTTGTTTTATAATGTGCATGTGCGGAACACACGTTTCGCCGCTGTGGTAAGCAACTTTGGCATCAACGTAAAACCCCATGGCGAAATCACTGCCCTGCGCCTCACCGGCAATGCCGACCTTACCGATTTCAGCGCTTTCAGCGCACCCAGTATGTTCCGTGTAGGCATTGCCACCGATATTTACCGTAAAAACGACCACGCCCTTACCGGCTCTTTTCAGCTGAACCATCCGGGTGATAACAACGAAACCTTCGCCCTGGGGGCCGAATACCTGTATAAAAACCTGCTTGCCGCCCGCACAGGATACGAATTCGGCGCCGACGAAAAAGGCCTGCCGGCATTCGGTGTAGGCATAAAATTGCCCCGCAGCAAAGGTGGAATGCGCTTCGACTATGCCTGGCAATACAAACCGGTTTTCGGAGCCGTGCATCGCTTCGGTATTGGTATCGTTTTAAAATAATTCTTCATGCGTTCGAATAAAATCCTTGCTTTCATTACACTCTCCGTATGTTCCTGCCTGCTCAGCAGCTGTTTTTTCTTCGGCAGCAAACACGACGAGCAGGTGGATGACGTATTCAAACAAGGACGCATCGACCCAAACCTGGTACCCACCACTGTGGGCTATGTTCCCGTGCTGCCATTCTTCAATGCATACTCTCATCCGGTTGACGTTTATGTAGGCTTCGACAATATGTTGTATGTATGCGACGATCAGGGTGTTCATATCAGCGATGTTAGTGGACGCGAACTGCGTGTGATCCCGGTTCCCAACGCCACCAAAGTGGTGCAGGACCGCAGGTTGATCACCTACGTGATCGGCAGAGTGCAGGTAACGCGCAGCGGCCTCCTCTACAACCTTCCGGCCGTATATAAAATTATGAATGCTGCCACCTCGGGAGGGTACACAATTACAGACACACTTATTCATCCCGATTGCGACAATACACGCAGCAGCTTTAAAGGTACAGAGGATGAGCTGGCCTCATTCACCGGCATTGGCACCACCGCCGATAACCAGTTATATGTGGCCCGAAGCAGAAATAAAGATGATGATCCATCGGCGGTGCACGCACCTTACAACACCGTGCTTGTATTCGATGCTTCGGGAAATAATATTGGGTATACCAAAGAATTAAACCCGTACAACAGCAGCCTGAAATCATGCCTGGGCATCAGCGGACTGGCCACCTTCTGCGCCCCTCCCCAGCGGCAGTTTGGAATGAATGCCGGTAAGGACTTCATGCTCCTTCAGGGCGACCAGAACCGGCCGGTAGAATTCCGTGCCTTATGGATCAAACAAACGGTGGATGCCGGCACCGGTGAAATTATTTACGGACAAAACGACAACCTCATTCTCACCGATACCGCTAAGGCATCGCGTTTTCTGTACCAGTCGAACCGGTTCAAACATCCCGCAGATGTGTGTATTTCGCCCGACCGTAACGGCTATATTTTTATTGTGGATGATGTACTGGATTCTGTGTTCATTTTTACACAGGCCGGTTATGAAGGGGTGAATGCTCCGGCTACCTCACCGAATAAAAAACAAATCATCGCATCATTTGGTGGTGAAGGCAATGATCAGTTTCACTTTAAAAAATGCTGCGGAGTGGCTTACTTCGATAAGATCCTGTATGTAGCCGACAAGGACAACAACCGCGTATGCCGTTACAAACTAAGCACCGATATTGAATAGAGGCGGATATCAGGCCGCCTGCGGTTCGGATTTTTGCCGGTCCTGAACATACAACACCGTTACAGCACCGCAAATCATTAATATGCCGGCCAGCACAATGGCATAAATGGCGTTGTTGCCGTAAATATGCTTCACTATGAGCCCGCCGAAAATGCCGTTCACAATTTGTGGCAATGTGATGAAGAAGTTGAAGATGCCCATGTAGATTCCCATTTTACCTGCCGGAATTGAACCTGCCAGAATTGCATACGGCATGGCCAGAATGGATGCCCAGGCCAGTCCCACACCGATCATACAAAACTTAAGCTGAGAAGCCTCGGTGCAGAAATAAATGCCGATGAGTCCGAGTCCGCCGGCGATCAACGATAGGGCATGCGTGAGTTTACGACCCATTTTTCCGGCAATAAAAGGCAGGCATAATGCATAAATGGTTGCCACAAAGTTGTACATGCCAAATGCTTTCCCCACCTCGTCGCCGGCGCGGTTAAACTCCGCACTGTGGGTATCATCAATGGCCAGTCCGAAGATATGATGTGCCACCGCCGGAGTGGTGAAAACCCACATACTGAACAATGCAAACCAGCTGAAAAACTGCACCAGCCCCAGCTGGCGCATGGTGCGGGGCATGCCGGCAAAGTCGGATAGAATTTGGGCCATCCCGGATTTGGATTGTTCGGGTTTCCCGTGATAGGTCTCATATTCCTGTGGTGGATATTCCTTGGCAAACAGCACGGTTACCAGTATGGCACCCATGAATACGATGGCCCCGATATAGAACGACCAGATCACATTGGGGGCCACCCCTCCGTTCACACCTTCCCGGCTCATGCCAAAATTATCGGCCAGAATAGAAGGAAGATACGAGCCGGCTACTGCACCCACCCCGATAAGAAACGTCTGGATCGAGAATCCGAAGGTGCGCTGATCATCGGGGAGGTTGTCGGCCACCAGGGCGCGAAACGGCTCCATGGCCACGTTGATGCTGGCATCCATCATCATCAGCATGCCGGCACCTACAAGCAATGCCGATTTTACAGAAATGAATGTGTCGGAATTGGGCAGGAGTAATAATGCCACACATGATAAAACGGCCCCGGTAAGAAAGTACGGTTTACGTCGTCCCAGCCGGTTCCAGGTGCGGTCGCTGTAATAACCAATAATGGGCTGTACTATCATGCCGGTAAGCGGTGCCACCAGCCAGAACCAGGATAATTCGTGTACGTCGGCCCCAAAATTCTGAAGGATACGGGAAGCGTTCCCGTTTTGCAAAGCAAAGCCAAACTGAATTCCGAGAAAACCGAAACTCATGGTGAATATCTGCCAGAAACTCAATCGGGGTTTTTCTTTTAGCGACGCAAGCATAGACTTAATTTTTTTGCATTTTACTCAATTTTTGACGAGTATCAAAACTTCATCACCTCAGAATTGTTTTCTTTACCGAAAGGATTCCGATCCGGGTTGCCGTGTAATTTCCGGCACTTCATAACGGTATTCTTTTTATGCATATGATCTATCACATCACCACCCCCGAACATTGGGCCACCTTTAAAGGCAAGGAAACCTACCGCGCCGACTCGCTCGACACCGAAGGCTTTATTCATTGCAGCACCGCTGCTCAACTGCCTTTTACCGCCCAACGCTATTACCACCATGTGGCTGAAATTTGGGTGCTCTGTATAGACGAGACCCTGTTACAGGTCCTTACCGTTTTGAACTGGCTCCGGTGGGTGAGTCATTTCCGCATATTTACGGGGAACTGAATCAATCAGCCGTCACACATATTAAAAAATACATCTCCTACGGCGGACTGTTTTCCATTGATCCGCATCAGCTGCAACCCTTATCCCTTGAAGATTATTTGAAACGAAGCATCTCGTATGAGGAATATGTGCAACGCCTTGATCAGTTGCTGGCCGAGGGTAAAACCACGGGCCCGGAACAGAATGAAAACAAACTGGAATATGCCCGCCTCAACCGGCAACGCATCAAACGGAATGAAAAACAAACGGTGCTGCTTCCCGAGTGGGAACGGGCTTTTGGTGAAATGACAACCCGCGAATTCTGGCTGGTAATTGGGGAAGGCTGGTGCGGCGATGCTGCACAGATAATCCCGGTAATGCATACCATTGCCCGCGCATCCAATGAACATATCTCATTGCGTTTGTTATGGCGTGATGAGAATCCCGAACTGATGGATCAATACCTCACATCCGGTACCCGCAGCATCCCGAAACTGATCCGTATTTCCCGCCCTCAGCTCGAGGTGATGGGCACCTGGGGACCTCGCCCGGTAGCGGTAAAAAATGAAATGCTGCGCTGGAAAAGTGAAGGCATCAGCGGGGATAAGCTGAAAGAGCTGCTGCATGCCTGGTACGCAAAAGACAAATCGCAGCAAATTCAACAGGAACTGCTTGGCATGATTCGGGAACCGGCACCGCAGGAGCTCTAACATCCTCTCTTTTTTTACCCTTTTTTGCCTGAATGAGTGGATTTCATCCCTCCTTCCGAAATCTCTATTTTCTGTTATCTTCGTGACCTTATTTCATTATTGCCATGTCAACAACACAGGAATTAAAAACCACAGCGCTTACCGGTTTGCATATAAAACTGGGGGCTAAAATGGTTCCCTTTGCCGGTTACAATATGCCGGTACTTTATACCAATCTTATTGAAGAACACAACGCCGTTCGAAACTTGAGTGAGGGTGTATTTGATGTAAGCCACATGGGTGAGTTTTATATCAAAGGTGAAAAAGCAATCGACCTATTACAATATGTTACCAGTAACGATGTGAGTAAATTGTACGACGGAAAGGTACAATACAGCTGCCTGCCCAATAATGAGGGTATTGTAGATGACCTGCTGGTGTACCGTGCCAATGCCAATGAATATTATCTGGTGGTAAATGCCGGTAATATTGAAAAGGACTGGAACTGGATCGGTGAAAGCACAATAAGCAGTTTGGCTGTGAAATGCAGAACCTCAGCGATGATTACAGCCTGCTTGCGGTACAGGGGCCGAATGCATTAAAAACATTGCAGAAGCTTACGGCGGTTGATCTTTCGAAAATGGAATACTATACCTGGACCACCGGAACCATTGCCGGCATTGAGAATGCTATAATATCATGCACCGGATATACCGGAGCCGGAGGCTTTGAAATATATGTGCTGAATAAAGATGCAGAAAACCTGTGGAATGCCGTAATGGAAGCCGGTAAAGAATTCAATATTATTCCATGTGGCCTTGGCTGCCGCGATACGTTGCGTACCGAAATGGGTTTCTGCCTGTACGGAAACGATATTAACGATACCACCTCACCCATTGCTGCAGGGCTGGGCTGGATCACCAAATTCACTAAGAATTTTGTGATGAGTGATTACCACAAGAAAATCAAAGAACAGGGACCGGAACAAAAGCTGTGCGGATTTGAAATGATCGACCGTGGCATTCCACGTCAGCACTATACTATACTCGATGCCGACGGAAATACAATAGGTGAGGTCACCAGTGGTACACAGTCGCCAACCCTTAACAAGGCCATCGGTATCGGATACGTAAAGGCTGCCCTGGCCAAAGAAGGTCAGGAGATCTACATCAGCATCCGCGACAAAAAACTGAAGGCCGTTGTGACGAAGATGCCGTTTCTTCGTGCATAACCAACTATAAACTATCTACTTTTACGAATCACCAATAATCATTTTTACTTATGTCAAGCTTTTTATTAATGCTCCACAACCTGATGCGCTGGATAATTATCCTGTTAGCCATCTATGCAATTTATAACAACTTTACCGGATGGCGCAATGCCCGCAAATTCACCAAGAAGGATAAAACCCTGAATGGCATATTTGTAGGAACCATGCATCTGCAGTTGCTTATAGGTCTGATCATGTATTTTTTTGTGAGTCCAATGATGAAAGAAATTCTGGGTGACTTTGGCGCCGCCATGAAAGATGCCGGAAAACGTTTCTGGGCCATGGAGCATATTGCCGGAATGATCATTGGTATTGCCGTAGTTCAGATTGGTAATATTGTATCGAAAAAATCGGCCGATGACACGGAGAAATACCGCAAGGCTTTTGTGTACTTCCTTATTGGTGTTCTTATTATAGTGCTTTGTTTGCCGTATTCGTTTCACGGTGGCGAACGCCCTCTCAATCCCTTTGATCATGCCCAATGATCAGCGGCTGGATAGAAGATAACCACACCCTTTGCAAAACGTATACCTTCGGCTCCTTCGAAGAGGCGATGCGCTGGATGCAGGCGGCTGCCGAAAAAATAACGTTGCTCAATCATCATCCGGAATGGACGAACGTGTACAACAAAGTTCTGGTTCGGCTCACCACACACGATGCGGGTAACCGCATCACTGAAAAGGACATTTTACTGGCCGAGGCCCTGGATTGGTGTTTTGAACACCGGAATTCTTAATTTCCTTCGTTCTCCTTCTTTTCGTCTTCCTTTTTATCGTCCTTCGGTTCTTTAGGAGGCGTTTTTGGTTTTATTTTTTTACTGCGTTGCTCAATATTGTCGTTGGCTGTTTTAATGGTGCCATTGTCGAAGAGCTTTTCGTTCAGGATCCAGTATCCCTTCTCAAAGGAAAAATAATCATAGCTTCCATCGGGAAAATACAATTCATAAATACCTTCTGCTTTGGCAGAGAGCGGAATGAGGTGATCGAACACAATATATTTCTTCTCGGGTACATATTCCAGCACCATACTTTTTACATCATTACTGTATTCGAATACCACCCGGTGCATAATATCATTGGGACCGGCTTTGAATATTGGCGCGCCAAAGGTGGGAATACCTTCCTGCCAGCGAAGCACATCAATTACTTTTTTGTTGCTCTTGGCAGAGGCTCCGTTCCAGCCAAGTAATGTATAGTACGTTTCCTTCCCCACCTTTACCGGAATAATGGCATAATACAATGCACCCCACCAAAAGTTGTTGTCAACCACAGTCGCGTTTGGCTCTTTATGAGTGGTTTATCGAACATGAAACGTGATGAATTGCCATCCTCACCGTTGCGCTGAATCACTCCGTAAAAACGGTAGGCGTCTTTGTCGTTCCGGTAATTCCAGGTGAAAATGCGGAACGTGTTATCGGGTGCGGTAAGTATACTGATTTGCCTGAGCGAGTCGAAAGGATAATAGAATGAGCCTTTCAGCTTCAGCGCCACCACCAGGTTGCGGATGAGGCTGTAACAGGATGTTTTGCGGGTCGACTGATCGGGGCCATCAATGGTGCTTTCGGCCTGTCCCTGCATTTGCAGCTCCAGGTTTACCAGCGAATCGTAGTTTTCCTTTGGTATGCCTTTTATCTGAGCATTGGTACCGGGCAGCATGCCCAGCATAAAAAACAGAAAGGTTACAGGGAACAGGATTCTTTGCATGCGTAAATCGTAGAATTGAATAATGGGCTAACGATGCAAAGAAACAAAATGATACAGCAATGGGCCGTTAATTTTTGTTTCCGGTGCTTTTCACCACCGGATAAAGTGCGGCAAACAATCCGAAAAAAACACCGGCAATAATACCCACCGGAAAATTCCATTTTACCCAGTTATCGAAGAGGTACCCGAGATACACACAAAGCAGAATACTTCCCAGCATCTGAAAAGCCAGCCCGGAATAACGGGCATAGTCCGATAGGCTACTGGACTTTCTTTTGGGGTTCGGGTTTGGCTCCATCCTGTTTGGTTGCCGCATGGGTGAGTTCACTGTTCATTTTACAGGCCCCATTAAATTCGGCTCCATTTTCTACTACAAGCTTTCCAACGCTGATATCACCGTAAATTTTTGCGGTGGCTTTTAAAAAGAGAAGTTCCCCTACCAGCACATTACCCATTACTTTACCGGAAATAACAGCGTCGTTGGCGTGTATGTTCCCTTTTACTTCTCCGCTGTCACCTATTACAACACGTGCTTTACTGGTAAGATCGCCCTGAAGAACACCCTCAATGCGCATATCTCCCTGCGAAATAATATTACCCTGGATTTCTGTCCCCTTGGATATAATATTTATTGATATCGCGTTGGGATCAATGGCGGCGGATCGTTTTTGGCCTGAGAACATAGTATAAGCGTTTTCTATAGTTGATTCAAAGTTGCGAAAATTAATTTAAATAACCAAGGTTTTCGGTTTGGGGCCTGGAATTTTTTATTTTTCACGGGCTCGAAATGTAGGCTGAAAAAATATTTTTTATTTTTTCAGTAGTCTTGATTTTGCAATTTTTTTTTCAATAAATTTGAAACACTAAATCAATCTCCACAGCGCTTTATTTTACGCACCGACTTTCATGAAACGGCCTTCAAAAAATAGTGTAACGCATAAACCATCGGCTTCAGGAAATGAATCGGTGAAAAAGAATGATGCGAAAAAATCCCATCCGAAAGAGGAGGAAGATGAGGATCTTGAAGAGGATGATTTTACAGCGGCCGATGAGGATGACGATTATGAAGAACCCAAAGGACCCACAGGCAAGGACCTGAAAAACACCAATCTCTTTCTGGAAGACGATGATGATGAGGATTTTTAATCCCCGGCAAAACACAACCACTTTTTCTGATCATGCTGCTATGTACCGGTTTTCATCCGGCACCTTCTTTCATGCAGGAATTTGTACCTTTGCTATAAAGCATGCTCAGTTATAAAAAATATATTATCGTTTCGGTTTCTTTTGTGGCATTTATTATCGGGCTGCTCTTTCTGAATGCCCGCCTCACCGAAAAAGATAAATACCAGCGTGAATTCAATGAGAAATACCGGGTATATGCTGTCACTGTGCCGGCTAACCTGAATTTCTGTGGAGAGAAGGCACCCCTCAGCGATTTCGAAGTCTTCGAACGTTTCGACCGCGAACTTACCATCAACACCTATTACCAGTCGCAAACCATACTGAATATAAAACGCGGCAGCCGCTACTTCCCCATCATTGAACCCATTCTGAAACGCAACGGCATTCCCGACGACTTCAAATTTGTTTGTATGATCGAAAGCGGCCTCAGCAATGTGGTTTCACCAAGTAATGCAGCCGGTTTCTGGCAGTTTTTAGATGAAACCGGAAAGCGGTACGGACTTGAAATAAACGAAGAGGTTGACGAACGTTACGACATGGTGAAAAGCACCGAAGCGGCCTGTAAATATTTTAAAGAAGCATATGCCACATTCGGCAGCTGGACCCTGGCAGCTGCCTCCTATAACATGGGAATGGGCGGTATAAAAAACGCCCTCAACAAGCAGGGAGCCGACAATTATTACGACCTCTACCTGAACAGTGAAACGTCACGTTACATTATGCGGATTCTTGCACTGAAGGAAATTTACGAGCATCCTAAGGTGTACGGCTATTATGTGCCTTTGTTCCTGCGCTATCCTCCCATCCCTACCTATACCGAGCAGATCAGCGGCAGCATCCCCGACCTGGCGCAGTTTGCCAAGTCACATAAAATATCCTATAAAACATTCAAAACGCTGAATCCGTGGCTGCGTAAAAGCGACCTCAAAAACCCCGACAATAAAACCTATACCATGTATTTCCCACAGGAAGGGGCCGAACATCTGGTGAGCGATTTTTACGGATTCGATGAGCCACGGGACAGCCTGATCTACGCCATTGATTCTGCTGAATCGGTGGTGCAGATGAATGATACCATGAGTTATGTAGAGATAACCCATGTGGTGGAGAAGAAAGAAGATATCAATGCCATAGCCAAACGCTACTTTACTACGGTACCTCAGATCATGACGTGGAACAACCTCAGTTTTACGCCTCTTGAAAAGGGACAGTCGCTCATTATACTTGTACGTAAAGACCTGCTGTCGAAAATTAAACTACAGGCAACACCGAAGGAAAAATAGGCATGGTGCCTGCCTTTTACCGGAATCCCATCTGCCTGAAAGCCTGAGTATTAATTTTATTACATTTGCCCCTGCTTTCATTTTATAATGCATGAATAAGCCTGCCCATCGTATTGAAGTGCTGGAAGAGTCGCAAACCATAGCCATGGCCAAAGCCTCGCGACAGTTAAAAGCCCAGGGGATTGACGTGATCAGTTTAAGCTTCGGGGAACCGGACTTTAAAACACCTCAGCATATTCGTGATGCTGCAAAAAACTTTCTCGATGAAGGGTATGTGTATTATACCCCTGTGGCCGGTATCCCCGACCTTCGAAAAGCCATCAGTGAAAAATTTCAGCGCGAAAACAACCTTTCCTTTTCACCCGATCAGGTGATGGTTTCTACCGGAGCCAAGCACTCCCTCATGAACCTCATCCTTACCCTGGTAGATGTGGGTGATGAGGTTGTTATCCCTACCCCTTACTGGGTTAGTTACAGTGAAATGGTAAAGCTTTCCGAAGGGGTTTCGGTGTTTGTGGCCGGGTCTGCAACCAATCAGTTTAAAATTACAGCCGAACAACTTGAACAGGCCATCACACCAAAAACCCGTGTGCT
>JBGAVF010000026.1:0-18114 GCA_044228315.1 Bacteroidia bacterium
CCTTGAAAATGCTATAAAAAAATTCATTCCGGAACCGGCTGTTCCGCTTATTGCCCAATGGATACAGGAGCATAATGTGCATTTGCATATCAGTCATTCGAGGCGTTCAAAGCTGGGCGATTATATGCACCCGTATCAGGGCAAGGGCCACCGCATCAGTATAAATTATAATCTTAACGCCTTCGATTTCCTGATCACGCTGGTACATGAATTCGCACATCTTACCACATGGAATCAGTATCAGCATAAAGTATCGCCCCATGGAGCCGAGTGGAAGGAGGAATACCGGAAACTGATGCAGCCGTTCATGCATCTGCCTATTTTTCCGGATGATGTGTTGCTTGCCCTGCGCCGTCATTTTATTAATCCCGGAGCCAGCAGTTGTTCCGATCTGCATTTGCAGCGTGTGCTGCAACGCTACGACCGGAAAAAGGATGACACCATCACCACAGTGGAACGGGTGCCTGCCGGTGCGATGTTTAAATTACGAAACGATCACACTTTTATTAAAGGCCCTTTGCGACGCACACGTTTTGAGTGTAAGAGCATAGTAAATAACCGCACATACCTCATCAGCGCTATTGCTGAATGTAAAATAATTACACCGGCCTGAGTCTTACCGGTGTTCCCAGGTACGTTTCGGGTCACCCGGATGTGCGATGTACCGGTAATGATGATGTTGTGCCAGGTGCATCATTTTTTTACGCAGTGCTTTCGGATAGAAATTAAACAGGATCATACCAAGCCGGGTGCGTGTTTTTACAATGCCAAGCTGGCTTAAAATATCGTAAGCGGAGGAAGCGCAGCGCATGCCGAAAAAGGCATAATCATAGGGTGTTTGCCGGGTGTACTCCGATTTTATATGATGGAAAAGCAACCACTGCTGTTGCGTAACGGGGATAAGGAAGGTAATGTATTTTTTCTCCGGGGTATCTGCCATCCAGCGGTTCAGGGGCAGTATCTCAATGTGGCTGTGACGGTTTTCTTTGTGGGCAAATACATGCACCGGGTCGGTGTGATGGAAGCTGAAAATCGTATCACCGGTTTCAAAGCTTACATGCCCCCCATGCAATCCGCCAAAGTACCGGGGTTCTTCATGCCGGTAATGCCTACCGGGTTTTGAGCCATACAAAAAATGCACCTTCAGCAGGTAACAGGTATCGGTTTGTGCCAGGCATAAACGGGTGCATAAACTTAAGATCAGGACTATGGAGAAACGCATTTTTGTAAAGATAAAAAATGCAGAGGGGTTTGTTACAATGAAAAAGCCACACCTTCCGGCATGGCTTTCGTTTTGTTCATTAGGATAGTGAATTCTACTTCGCGGCCTTAATAATTTCCTCGAACACTTCCGGATGATTCATTGCCAGATCGGCAAGTACCTTACGGTTCAGGCCAATGTTCTTGTGATTCAGGTCGTGGATGAGTTTTGAATACGTGGTACCGTTCATACGGGCCGCTGCATTGATACGCTGAATCCACAGAGCACGGAATTCACGTTTTTTGGTTTTGCGGTCACGGTAAGCATAACCCAACCCCTTATCGATGGTGTGTTTTGCTACGGTTAATACATTTTTACGGGCACCCCAGTAACCTTTGGCAAGGCGGAGGAGTTTTTTACGGCGACGTCGCGAGGCGACATTATTTACGCTTCTAGGCATGGTATATAAATAATTAGTGGCTGAAGTGCAAACCGCACTGGGTTTGTCTTGGGTACTCTTTGCCGGTTAATTTCGTTGGAATTACGCGAGCAATAACATTTTCTTTACACGGTACTCATCTCCTTTGAAAACATAGGCTGTCTTCGAAAGATTCCGTTTTTGCTTGGTTTCTTTCTTGGTAAGGATATGGCTTTTGTACGCGCGGCCACGTTTTATTTTACCTGTGGCAGTTACGCTGAAACGCTTTTTTGCTCCTGAGTTGCTTTTTAATTTTGGCATTGTCTGATTCTACTTAAATATGTTACTAAAACTACTTTTCTTTTTACGGCTTAGTGCTTTTTTGGCGCCAGCATTACGGTCATCTTACGGCCTTCCATTTTAATCGGGGTGTCTAACTTCCCGAAATCAACAAGGCGTTCAATAAAGGCTTCGAGTAAACCTCGTCCCCGGTCTTTATAAATGATCTCACGACCTTTGAACATCACCACCGCTTTTACTTTATCACCTTCATTCAAGAACGTTTCAGCATGCTTGGTTTTAAATTCGAAGTCATGCTGATCGGTATTCGGGCCAAACCGTACTTCTTTTACTTCCTGCTTGGGCGAATTGGCCTTGATCTCTTTCTTCTTCTTCTTTTGTTCGTACAGAAACTTTTTATAGTCAACAATACGGCAAACCGGCGGTACCGCTTGCGGAGAAATCTCAACCAGATCCACACCCATTGCCCCGGCTATATCCAATGCTTCCTGCAATTTCACAACCCGGGATTCAATGTTTTCTCCAACGATCCGGACCTCCGGAGCGATGATGTATTGATTAATGTTGTGCTCGGCAACACGGCGTTGCGGCAATCGGCGGTTAATGTAGACCGGCTTTGGTTTGGGCGTTTCTATAGTACGATTTCTTTAAAAATTCAGCAATCTTTCATTTCTTACAAATTACCGGCATCTGTTGCTGATTAAGATGCAGGTGTTTCTTCAGGCTTCAGCTTCTCATCCTCAATGGCGTGTTTCAGGTGATCCACAAAATCCATCAGGGTCATTTTCCCCAGGTCACCTTTACCATGCCTGCGCACTGCAACGGTATCCGAGGCCTCTTCCTGTTCCCCCACGATGAGCATAAAAGGGATCTTTTTCAGCTCAGCATTTCGGATTTTCTTACCAATGGTTTCGTTGCTTCCGTCAATAAGCCCGCGAATATCGTAATTTTCTAAAAACTTCCCAACTTTTTCTGCATATACTTCGAACTTTTCGCCTACAGGCAAAATCACAAATTGCTCAGGGGTAAGCCATAACGGGAAGTTTCCGGCACAATGTTCAATAAGCACACCCATAAAACGTTCCATGCTTCCAAAAGGGGCCCGGTGTATCATTACCGGACGGTGTTTCTGGTTATCGGCACCTACATATTCCAGGTCGAAACGCTCCGGCAGGTTGTAATCTACCTGAATGGTTCCCAATTGCCAGCTGCGTCCCAAGGCATCTTTCACCATAAAGTCGAGTTTGGGGCCGTAAAACGCTGCTTCACCGTATTCAATGGTTGTCTTCATGCCTTTCTCGGCAGTGGCTTCAATGATAGCTGTCTCGGCTTTTTCCCAGTTCTCTTCGCTCCCGATGTATTTTTCACGGTTCACCTTGTCGCGAAGGCTTATTTGTGCTGTATACGAGTCAAAACCGAGGGAGTTAAATACATACAACACCAGGTCGATCACCCGTTTGAATTCATCTTTGATCTGATCGCTGCGGCAGAACAGGTGGGCATCGTCCTGTGTAAAACCACGTACCCGGGTAAGCCCGCTGAGTTCTCCGCTTTGTTCAAACCGATACACGGTGCCGAACTCGGCCAGACGAACCGGCAGATCGCGGTAGCTGCGGGGTTTCGATTTATAGATCTCGCAATGGTGCGGGCAGTTCATGGGCTTCAGCAAATATTCTTCACCTTCCGGTGTGCGGATAGGCTGAAACGAGTCTTTGCCGTATTTCTCCCAGTGACCACTGGTTTCATACAGGTCCTTTTTCCCGATATTCGGAGTAATGACCGGCAGATAGCCCAAACGGGTCTGGGCTTCACGCATAAAACGTTCCAGCCGTTCACGGATCATCGCTCCTTTGGGCAACCAAAGCGGCAGTCCGGCCCCAACTTTTTCACTGAAAGTGAAAAGCTCCATCTCTTTTCCAAGTTTCTTGTGGTCGCGTTTTTTAGCTTCTTCCAGCAAACGCAGATGTTCTTCCAGATCTTTCTGCTTGGTAAATGAAACCCCGTAAATACGGGTCAGCATCTTGTTTTTTTCATCGCCACGCCAGTAAGCAGCGGCAATGTTCATCACTTTGACGGCTTTGATAAAACCGGTATTTGGAATATGCGGCCCGCGGCACAGGTCGGTGAAATTTCCCTGGGTGTAAAATGTAATCTCTCCATCGTTCAGTCCTTCCAGCAGATCGAGTTTATAATGGTCGCCTTTTTCAGTGAAATATTTTACCGCATCACCTTTGCTTATTTCCTGGCGGGTATATACCGATTCCTTTTTTGCAAGCTCCATTATCTTCTCCTCCAGTTGCTTGATATCGTCGTTGCCGAAGCTTCTTTCGCCAAGGTCAATATCGTAATAAAAGCCTGCATCGATGGCCGGGCCAATGCCAAACAGCACACCCGGATACAACGCTTCAAGTGCTTCCGCCATTAAGTGGGCCGAGGAGTGCCACATGGTTTTTTTACCGTCCTCATCATTCCAGGTAAGTAAGGTAAGTTCACATTCCTGCGGCAGGGCGCGTGTGGCATCCCATACCACTCCGTTCACCTTTGCGGCCAGCACATTACGTGCCAGCCCCTGACTGATGCTTTGGGCCACCTGCAATGCAGTGGTCCCGTTCTCATACTCACGAATGCTGCCATCGGGCAGAGTTACTTTTATCATTATCAATGAAAATTAAATACTGAATGACCGGGTATCTGAAAATAATGAAACCGGTGGTTTACGGTATTTGCAGAAAGCTACCCAAAATGCAAAAATACGCCGAAGAAGGCTAATCTAAAAAAACAAAATAAGAAGCCGGTTACCGGGTAAGCAGGAAGGTTCCCTGTTTGTTGGTTTCCTTATCGGAACGATCGAGGATATACAACTGGTATATATAAACACCATCAGGTGCCGGTGCCCCGCGGAACGTACCATCCCAGCCGCTTACACGATCGCTGCCATGTATTGTTTCGGCATACATAAGCTCTCCCCAGCGATTATAGATGGTAAGTTTGTAGTATTTCGCATAGGTTATGGATGGACGGAACACCTCGTTCTTGCCATCGTTATTCGGTGAGAAAACATTCGGCAGGAAATAGTTGAAATCTTCGTCAACAAAAACCGTATCGCTTACAGTGGCTTCACAGCCGTATTTGCTCCGCACATACAGGGTTACTATAAAAATACCTGTATCGGTGTACTGATGCAACACCTGATGTGAGGTAGAGAAATCGAAATGCTGACCATCACCAAAGTACCATTCCACGCTATCGGAGAAGGTACTGGCATCGGTAAAGTAAATTTTGCCGCTGGATATCTTAACACGCACCGGGGCGGCCTTCAACACAGCCTTTGGAATCGGGTGACTGCTAATATAATTCTTCTTTTCGATGCTGTTCTCGCATCCTTTGGGTGAGATGATTTTCAATGAAACCGGATAGTCGCCCGGATTCAGATAGGTATGTTTCGGACTGAATACCGTGTCGGTTAGGCCATCTCCAAAATCCCAATAGAAGCGTGATCCGGGAACGTATACACTGGTATTGGTAAACTGAGTGGTGACCGGATTACAACCGGAAGTAATATCGGCGATGAAGTCGGGTTGCGGAAGCTGTTCTACCGTGATCAACACCGAATCGGATACCGGGGTGCTGCAATCGTCGGATAATGTGATCTTATAATATGCAGTACTGTCGGGGAAGAAGGTGATATTGTTGGTTGTGCCCAGGTTCCGGTTCCACAGGAACTTGTATTTGGCGGGGTCGTATCCGCCACCGGCATTGCTTTGCAGGGTTACTTTGGTTCCCCGGCATATATACAGAGGTCCGGAATTGATTTTAATGATGAGCGATGGATTTACATTCACCTTTACCTCATCACTATCATTTATCACCGTACAATTGTCGCTGAGCACGAGGCGGTACGTAGTGGTTGACAGGGGCGAAACAGAGATGGTTCGGGTGTTGCCTTCGGTTACACCGGTTGACAGGTTGATCCACTGATACTGATATCCGGCCGGGTAGCCCCCAATAGTAAATGCCGGGGAAAGTGTGGTGCTTTGTCCGTAACAGATGCCCTTGTCGGTTCCTGCATTTACGTTGAGCGGATCACGAACTGTAATGGTGATAAAGGCTGAATCGCTTTTCAGGGTGCAATAATCTTTAAGAATTACTTTATATGTGCGGGTTGATAGCGGTGTCACGGTTTGCGACTGACCACTGCCGAGTCCGTTGTCCCATCTGAATTCATATCCGGTACTGTCTCCACCGCTTCCATCAACAAATAGTTTTACACTTTGTCCTCGGCAAATAGTGGTGTCGTGAGGGAACTTGATCTGCAGGGCCGGACGGTGTGAAATCTTAACATAGTCGGTATCTGTGCGTGGTGAACAATTATCGCTGAGCACAACCCGGTAGGTGGTTGTTTTTGAAGGTGTAACAGAGAAATAATTGCCGTTGCCGATAAAGGCATTGGTGGCGGAATCGAGCCATCGGAACTGGTAGTTGATACTATCGCCTCCGGTAGCCCAGGCATACAATTGGGTGGTTTGTCCAATACATATGATACTGTCCTTTCGGGCCAAAATGCGCAAAGGGGTCAGTGTTGACAGCGTAACATAATCTGTATCGTTCAGCGATGTACATCCATCACTAATAATAACATAATAGGAAGCTGATCCGAAAACCGGCGGTGATGTGATCTGAGCGCCGGTACCGATCAGTGTATTGGTTGCATCGTACCAGTTGAAGGCATGCATTAGAACATTGCCTCCGGTGGCCGTTTTAACTTTTAGTGTGGTAGTGGCTCCGTAACAGATGGTGGTATCGTTCATAGCTTCCACAAAAAGCGGAGGACGTACAAAAACGGTGATATCGTCGGTATCTGATTTACTGGTGCAGTTATCGGTAACAACTACATAGTAGGAGGTGGTAACCGTTGGGTTTACGGTAGTTATGGAAGTGGTGGCAATGAGCGCCTGGGTGGTAGCATTGTACCAGGCATATTTATAGCCGGCAACATCCCCTCCCGAAATGTTGGTAACCCGCACTGCGGCACTCTGACCAATGCAAATGGTGGTGTCGGCATTGGCAATCACATTCAGCGGAGGTCGAACGGTAATGGTAACCAGTGCACTGTCGGATAATGTGGTGCAATTATCTTTTAATACTACCTTATACGTGGTTGTTACGGATGGAGATACCCATATCTGTTTGCCATTGCCGGCACCGTTGTTCCAGTAGAAGGAATGGTTCAGACTGTCGCCTCCGGCTCCCATGGCATAAAGCAATACACTTTGGCCATTGCAAATGGTGGTATCAGTGCGCACGGTAACTTTTAATCTCGGACGTACAAACACGGTGATGAATGCGGAGTCGGGCTGTGTGGTGCATCCGTCGGTAAGGCGAACCTTGTAGGTAGTGGTGACCACCGGATTCACCAGTACATAATTTCCCACCGGAAGTCCGTGATCCCATTGCAACTGGTACCCCGGAGCATAGCCTCCGGAAGGGGCCGCATGCAGAATGGCGGTTTGACCAATGCAAATGGTGGTATCGGCAAACTGCAGAAGTTTCAGCGGCTGCCTGCGTGTAAGCACAATGGAGTCGGTTTCGGTACAGAATCCGTTACCTACTTCCACATAATACGTTCGGTTGGCATCGAGCAGTACTTTCGGATTTGCAATGCCGGTATCGCTGAGTCCGGTAGCCGGGTACCAACGGTATACCGTGCCGCCCGTAGCGTGAAGTTGC
Source organism: Bacteroidia bacterium (assembly GCA_044228315.1). Classification (GTDB taxonomy): domain Bacteria; phylum Bacteroidota; class Bacteroidia; order UKL13-3; family UKL13-3; genus CAINMV01. The sequence goes on from JBGAVF010000026.1 coordinate 7,647, forward strand.
AGACTGTCGCCGATACATACCGATGTGTCACGACCGGCATCAGGCACCGGACGGGGAACGATCACTATGTGAATACTGTCAAAATTCTCACAACCGGCCTGATTTTCGGTTCTCAGGTAAACGGTGGTGGTGGCCGGTGGTTTTACCCATACATTTTGCCGGGTGGAGTCGTTGATATGGAAATTGCTGTAATACCTGTATTTGAAAGCGTCATCGGCAAAAAGCTGCACACTGTCGCCCAGGCAAAGGGTGTCGTTATCATTGAAGATATCAGCAACAGGTCGCTCAATAATGATATCGTTGAGGCTCTTATTACTTCGGGTCAGTGGATTACTGGCCTCTACCCGTATCCGGTAGCCTTTTCCGTTACCCAGGGTGGCAGGCAGGTAAATCAGAATACTGTCTTCCAGATTGCTGGTGTAGCGTGTGCCCACGTACTGGAAATTCTGAAACCCACCGTTACTGTCGCTTAACTGGGCTTTGAAATAGTTATTGGAACCATATACGCCATACGCCTTAAACGGGACCCAAAAAGAGTCACCCGGACAATACGTTCGTTGGGTATGCCCTATGAGAATAAAATTATCATCTTTAAAATGCGCCAGAAACGATCCCCAGTTCACCCCCAGAACGTTCCCGTACGACGTGACCGAATCGGCATTGAGATAAAACTTCAGGTTGCTGGTATTGTAGCCGGAGATATAAATACTGCCAAAATCATTCACGCTTATACCATATCCGTATGCATAACTGCTTCCCGGTGAGCCATTGTACTGGCTCGATCCCCGCACACTCCACCCGCAATCGCCGTTGGGTTTAAATTTCACGCCAAAACAATGATACCCCCAGGAGTTGGTATTGTTGTTAGGGAAAGGCGTGGAACAAATAGTTGGCATGCCTGTATTTCCCCAGCCCCACCAGTTGTAAATAGCACCGGTAACGAAGCAGGCTCCCGAAGCGTTCCCTGTTACGTCATAGCTGTAGGCGTAGGAGAGTCCGCCACTTTGGATATTCTTCGCCCATTCATAAACCCCGTTGGTATTGAGCTTTGCTATATAGGAGCCATACGCCCACCCGAACGAACTTGAATTGGCTGTTATGGTAAATGGTCCGAAGGTGGCCGTTCCGTAATAATAGCCGCAAATAAACAGGTTTCCGTATCCGTCACCGCCTATGGCATAAGCATATCCGTACTGGCTGCCGCTGGGACAGTGAATGGCCCATTTGGCATTTCCGAATTTATCGTATTTGGCTACGAAACCGTTGTACCAGGTGGAAGATGCCCCCAGATAAATAGAGCCAAAATTGGCGCCCCCCTGAAACCATCCCACCATATAGGCATTGGCTGAGTCGTCAACGGTTACGTCGTATCCATAATCATACCCGCCACCACCGGCTGAACGCACCCAGCTGCACACCCCGTTATTATTGTATTTGGCTAAAAATATCTCATAATTACCAATGGCGGTGAGGTATAAATTATTTGTTGGCTGGCTTAAAAAAGCGCAGAAACCGGTGAAGTATCCGGTAACATAAACCGTTCCGTTGGGTGAACAATCCACCCCGTATGCAGCTTCAGCGGTATTGCTGCCAAAGCGGTTCACCCACTGGCAAGAGCCGTTTTTATTGTATTTTGCAAGAAAGGCATCCGTATTTCCCAGCGAATACATCACTTTTCCGTTTCCGAAATTGCAGGTGCCGGAAAAAGTACCCACCATATAGCAGTTGTCAGCGCTGTCAACGCAAACACCGTAGCCCTGGTCGTACGCTGGACTGCCGCCCTGAACCACCCAAAGCAGGGCTCCGGTGGTATCATATTTTGCAAGGAAAATATCCTGAGAACCATAACTCGTCATGATGGTACCGTTGAAATTAACGGTTCCAATAAAATATCCGGTTACGTAGCAATTGCCATGCTTGTCGGTAGCACTCCGGTAATACCGTATTTCACTGGCAGAAGCTCCCTGCGACCAGCGAAATTCCTGAGCCGTGAGAGAGAACGTGAAAAAAAGTATAACAGCAAGTAATAATTGCTTCATTCAGGGCAAATGTTAAAACACAAATGTATGTTTTTTGGGTAAAAAATGGCCATTAAGAAAGGCTTAACGCATAAAAAGGCGAAATTTTGACAATTCTCAAGAAAAGCATAGCTGACCTCAGTAAATAAAAAAGCCACAGGGATGAATCCTGTGGCTTCTATGAATACAACGGGAAGGGTTATTTTACTTCCTCATAATTAGCATCCTGCACATTTTCCTTGTTCTCAGTGCCTTCATTGGCTGTTGGTCCCGATTCATTATTTCCCTGACTGTACATGGTCTGGCTGGCTTGTTGCCATAAGGCATTGATCTCGGCCATTACCTTGTCGATCGCCGGAATGTCTTTCGCGGCATGGGCGGTTTTCAGGGAACCAATCAACTCTTCAATTTTAGCTTTGGCTTCCGCAGGTACCTTGTCGCCGTATTCCTTCAGTTGTTTTTCAGTCTGGAATATCATGCTGTCGGCCTGATTCAGTTTCTCGGCCTGTTCTTTGGCAATCCGGTCGGTTTCCGCATTGGCAGCAGCTTCGGCTTTCATCCGTTTTATTTCATCATCGCTCAGGCCCGAAGATGACTCGATACGGATCTTCTGTTCTTTACCGGTGCCTTTATCTTTGGCGCTTACGTGCATGATACCATTGGCATCAATGTCGAACGTAACCTCAATCTGAGGAATGCCGCGCGGAGCCGGTGGAATATCCGACAGGTGGAAGCGTCCAAGGGTACGGTTGTCTTTGGCCATGGCTCGTTCTCCCTGCAACACATGGATTTCTACGCTCGGCTGGTTATCAACTGCCGTTGAGAAAACTTCCGATTTTTTGGTTGGAATGGTGGTATTGGCATCGATGAGTTTGGTGAATACATTGCCCATGGTTTCAATACCAAGGCTTAACGGTGTTACGTCGAGCAAGAGCACATCTTTCACCTCACCGGTCAATACACCTCCCTGAATGGCAGCACCAATAGCCACCACTTCATCCGGATTCACACCTTTGCTTGGTTGTTTACCGAAGAAATCTTCCACCGCCTTCTGAATGGCCGGAATACGGGTTGATCCGCCCACAAGAATAACTTCATCAATATCTTTCGGACTTAATCCGGCATTTTTCAGGGCCGATTTACAAGGCTCAATAGTGCGACGGATGAGGTCATCGGTCATTTGTTCGAATTTGGCACGGGTAAGGGTGCGCACGAGATGCTTCGGAATACCGTCTACCGGCATAATATACGGCAGGTTGATCTCGGTGCTTGAACCCGATGAAAGTTCAATTTTTGCTTTTTCAGCAGCTTCCTTCAGGCGTTGCAAGGCCATAGGGTCTTTGCTCAGGTCAAGGCCTCCGTTCTCATCTTTGAATTCAGCCACCAGCCAGTCAATGATCTTATGGTCGAAGTCATCACCGCCCAGATGTGTATCTCCGTCGGTGCTTTTCACTTCAAATACACCATCGCCCAGCTCAAGTACCGATACGTCGTGTGTTCCGCCACCGCAGTCGAACACCACGATCTTCATATCTTTTCCTTTCTTATCCAATCCGTAGGCCAGAGCAGCCGCGGTGGGTTCGTTGATGATGCGCTTCACATTCAGTCCGGCAATCTCACCGGCTTCTTTGGTGGCATTGCGTTGTGCATCATTAAAATATGCAGGTACCGTAATCACGGCTTCTGTAACTTCCGTTCCTAGGAAATCTTCAGCGGTCTTCTTCATTTTCTGAAGGATCATGGCACTGATCTCCTGAGGTGTGTACATGCGGTCGTTAATTTTAACACGCGGAGTATTATTATCGCCGCGAACCACTTCATAAGGTACGCGGGCAGTTTCTGAGGTTACCTGATCGAAGGTATTTCCCATGAACCGTTTGATAGAAAATACCGTATTTTTCGGGTTGGTTACTGCCTGACGTTTGGCAGGATCGCCGATTTTACGTTCGCCATCCTTTAAAAAACCTACGACCGAAGGCGTGGTGCGTTTTCCTTCACTGTTAGCAATTACTACAGGCTCATTGCCTTCCATAACGGCTACACAGGAGTTCGTGGTGCCCAGGTCAATTCCAATTATTTTTCCCATGATTGTAAATGTTGATGATTTTAACTATTGTCCTATGCTTACAATGCCAGTGCCAAAGGCGGATTGGCAGATTTTCTTGCAAAGTTGTCAGTAAAAGGCTGTTGGGGCCCCCGGTGCACTCTGACAGAAATTCTTAAAAAAAAATTATATTATGCATTGATAGCTGCGATACGGCTGAATTTCAGATATCTTTGGAACGATGCAAAAGCATTTTCTCCTTTTGGCCGGATGGCTCCTTTTATGGTGCGCCTCATCAACTCTTCAGGCTCAAACCGCCCGGTCGTTTCTGGTGGCCGACAGCAGCAGCAGGGAACCTTTGCCCGGTGTATTACTGCATATTAAAGGTACCAATACCGCAGCCATTACCAACGACAGCGGGCGGGCCACGCTCATGCTGCATAATGATTCCACTGCTCAGCTGGTAGTTCATCTCATCGGGTATACCGATAAAACAATGCAGCTTTATCCTGTGGCGGCAGGAACTATAACGAATATTTTTCTTGTTTCTGATACACGGGAAACCGAAGTGGTTGAAGTGAGCAGTTCACGTTCGAATGCCCGGCTGGAAAACCTCCCGGTAAAGGTAGAAGTGCTGGGTACCGAGGAGATGGATGAGGAAAATGCCATTAAACCTGCCAATGTGGCCAGCATCCTCGGCGATTTAAGTGTGATTCATATACAAACCGTGAATGCCAGTTCGGGCAATGTATCCGTTAGAATGCAGGGTCTCGACGGAAAATATACCCAGATATTGCGCGACGGGTTGCCGCTTTTTTCCGGATTTGCCGGCGGATTCGGTGTGCTTCAAATGCCACCGCTCGACGTAAAACAGGTTGAGATCATTAAAGGGTCGGCATCCACCTTATACGGCGGAGGGGCCATTGGCGGACTCATCAATGTAATTTCAAAAGCCCCTGACACGAAACCGGAATTTTCGATTACATTGAACCGTTCTTCACTCACCGAGAATAATGTAAACGGGTATTTCGCGAATCGAAATAATAAGGCCGGAGTAACGGTATATGGCGGTATCACAAAACAGGGTGCCGTTGATGTGAATAAGGACGGGTTCAGCGATGCACCGCAGATCATGTCGTATGTGCTGCATCCGGTAATGTATTTGTACTTCAATAAAAAACTGGCATTAAAAGCAGGATTGAACACGCTTTCCGAGAACCGCAAGGGAGGGGACATGCAGGTGATCCAGAAGGGTGCGGATTCGGTGCATTCGTATTCCGAAAGCATTCGGATGAACCGGGTGAGTGCCGAATATCAGCTAACATACCATGCCAATGCGCACAGCGACTGGACCCTGAAAGGATGTTCCGGATTCTTTACGCAGGAAATTCAGGAGATGCAAAAGGTGTTTCAGGGTACTCAGGTAACGCATTTTGTGGAAGTGAATGATGTATGGCGTAACCGTTCACATACCTGGGTATGGGGCGGAAACCTGAGTATGGAAGCCTTCGTGAAAAAAGCCGATACGGTAAGTGCCGTGCGGAATTTTCAGTATTTGACCAAAGGATTGTTTGTGCAGGACAACTGGCAGGTTCATCCGCTCTTTTTAATACAGGCCGGTCTTCGTGCCGATTTTCACTCCAGCTTTGGCAATTTCTTTTTACCCTCTCTTGCTTTGTTATACAAGCCCTCTCCGGCCTTCAATATCCGGTTGAGCGGTGGAAGCGGATATAAAACGCCCAATGTATTCAGTATGGCCGGGATCAATTATTTTACAATTGATCCGCCTCAGGCTTCAGTAATGCCCGAAAAAAGTTACAGTGCTAATGGAGATATTAATTACAACACATTATTGTTCCATGCGGTGAGCCTGCATTTCGATCAGGCCTTTTATTTCACCAGTATAACCCATCCGGCATTGATCAGGAATGCAGGTCAGCGTCAGGAGTATTACACTTCAAACGTTTCAGTGCAAAGCACAGGTGCCGATTCGTATTGCCGTTTGCATTACCGCGATTTCGAACTTTACCTGGGTTATAACCATACCATTGCCCGTTTCACCGATCAAAAAACACATTGGGTACCATACAGTCCGCAGGATAAATATTCCACTACCATGATGTATGAGGTGGAAGAACACTGGCGATTCGGCATAGAGAACAGCCGGGTTGCGAATCAATACCGTGACGATGGAACAAAAGCCCGGAATTACTGGTTCTGGGCTGCCCTTGTGCAGTATTCATACAGGAGTTTCACCGTTGTACTTAATTGCGAGGATGTATTTGACATGCGTCAATCGCGTTTTGAAAACATCATTACCGGCCCGGTGAACAACCCGGTATTCAAGCCCTTGTATGCGCCCATTGAAGGACGGGTGGTGAATTTGTCGGTAAGAGGACGATTTTGAACAGGACAACAATCAAATAAGCCTTGCTATTTCACATCGATTTTTATTCAATATGCATGAATTTCGAACGGGAGGTTTCCCCGTTCATGTAGTGCATTTCTGCCAGGTAGATTCCGGGAGGCAGGGATGAAAGGTCGATCGTTACACGTTCCGTTGAGAAGGATTTTTGAAGTATAACCCGACCGGAAAGATCATATAAAATAACTTCTGAAATGATGGAATTGCCCGCTGCAATTGTGATTGAATTTCGGGCCGGGTTCGGGGAGAATAAAACAGGGGAGCCGGAAGGGGAAAGATGCATTCCGGAGGTGTTTTGTTTCTTCGGAGCATCGGCCGGTGAAGGAGGCCAGCAATAGGATACACGATTGCTTTTAAAGCTGCTGAAATCAACCAGAAAGGGAACCTTGGCGTCATTACGGTAGTCGAAGATGGCATTTTTAATGAGGGTAGTGTCGGTTGTATTCCAGTAGTTTCCGGTAAAGTCAACCCAATGCCAGGTGCCGGTTCCCGAGAAACAGCCGTTATAATACACGGCTTTTGTGGTGTAATTCAGAAAGTCGTTATTGTTGATATTTATAGTATCGGTGGCATAATAAAAGCATGACATTTTAAAGAAGACAGCCATGGAGTCGAATTCGTTATTCTGAACCTGAATATTGCATCCATAGGAACTCACAGAACTGAGGTCGATGGCCGGGGCGTAGGTATCCTTCCCGTTTTTAAAATAGTTGCAGCTTATCAGGGCCTTTTTTGATGTGCTGCTCACATTAATACTAGGATAATAACGCGGCCCATAGAAATAGCAATTTGAAATTACAGAATTCTCAGCCAGAGTAATATATCCGATACTCATTACGGCACAATTGGTAAAACTCAGGTAGGTATTCACCCGCAGTCCGGTAATCAGAAACCCGAAACCATTGCTGTTGAAAATGGAATTCGATACCCACAGTTTCACCGAGTCGGAATTATTCCCATAAATCGGGTAAGAAATGCTGTCGAACAGGCAGTAATCGATCTTCATATCGGTACGATCGAGGATGATGCATTGTCCGGATGATTTTGAAAATGTTTTAAAACTGCAGTTCTTGAACTGTGAACCGGTGTTCAGCGATGGATTATAATCCGCAGAAGTATCCGAAAAGTAAATGGTTAGCGACTGGAATGATATCACTGAATCGTAGGTTCCGATGGCGGTTAACCGGCCGTTTACCGTGATGCGGTAATTGCCGTCGGAAACCACACGGACACCGGGTTTTATGTCGAGGCTTACGCCGGCATCAATGATCACATTGCTGCTTATAAGATACGGGCTGCCCGAAGCATTCCAGACCTGGCTGCTGCTGATAACAGCCGGAACCGTTGTGGAAGCCATGGCTATGGTAACGAGAAAAAGAAAGACAGCAGTAAGGTGTAATTTTAAATTCATACAAATGGTGATTACGTGAACCGGCTCCTGTGCCGGAAAGGTTGTTCAAATTCGAAGAAACGTGATTGCCGGGTTCATTTGCAAATCCGTTGTAATACTTAACATTAATATGACAATTTGCCATTTTTCAGTTCTGAAACTCCATATCCAAAGAGTCTAAATTCTTTGGTACTTTTGCACGCTCATGAAATGGATGTATGCCTCTTGGTGGAAAGTTCTTTGTGCAGCCCTTCTTGGGTATGCAATAGTATATGGTTTTCTGAGTCAGGTACCCCGTCTTGAGATCCTGAACGAGACCATACGGAACCTGTTTTTTCATGTTCCCATGTGGTTTACCATGTACAGCCTTTTCGTGTATTCCCTTTTCCATTCGGTGATGTACCTTCGAAAGCCTACTGAAATAGGAGATCACAAAGCCCGTATTTCGGCTGAGACCGGCTTCTTCTTTGGCATGCTCGGCATTGTTACCGGTAGCATCTGGGCCCGGTTTACCTGGGGCACCTGGTGGGAACCACGAGTCTGGCGGCGGTGTACAATATATTTGCATTTCCTATGCAGATGGCCGTAACGTATATCATCCCGAAGTTTATGATATCCCTGCATCCGGGAAGTGCCGATACCGTGAATTTCAAACAATACGATATGAATTCAGACCTGCGATGGGTGTTCTATCCGGCGGTGCTGGGATGGATATTGCTCGGGTTCTGGATATTTTCTTTGTCATACCGCACGTTGCTTTTAAAAATCAAATCAGAAAATGAAACGTATTAAATACATACTGGCTGCTATGCTGGCCTATATCACCGGATCATCGCAGGAAGCGAACCCCGGCATGGCCGACGCCCTGCGCGAAAACGGGAAGATTTATGTGGTGGTGGCTGTGCTGGTCACCATCTTTGCCGGTATCATTCTCAACCTGATCCGACTTGAACGTAAAATCACACGACTTGAAAAAGATAAATAATTAGAAAAAAGAGTTTATGAAACCCCGTTATATCATTGCGTTATTATTCATTGCGGCTGCTATGGTAGCTGTATTCAGCATTTATGGAAAAACCAGCACCTATGCCGACTTCGATTACTGCCATCAGCATCCGGGCAAGGAAGTGCATATTGTAGGTATGCAGGTGAAAGAAAAAGGAGAGGAATACGATCCGCAGAAAGACCCCAATTATTTTGCCTTTTATATACGCGACAACAAGGGCGAAGAACGGAAAGTGGAATTGCGCGACACCAAGCCTCAGGACTTTGAAAAAGCGGAACGGGTAGTGGTGATCGGTACCCTGGAAGGTGATGTATTCAAAGCCCGTCAGATACTGATGAAATGTCCGAGTAAATACAATAATAACAAAGTAGAAACCACTTCTGCGCTCTAAGCCAAACGGATGACATTTACCGGAGAACACCTTGCGATTGGAAACATCGGGCACCTGAGCCTTGTCCTTTCATTTACATTATCCATTCTGGCTTGTATCAGTTATTTCTTTGCGGCCCTCGATCGCAATGCGAATGATAGTTCCTGGCTCCGTATCGGACGTATTTCATTCATTATTCAGAGTGTGGCGGTATCATTGGTTGATGGTATTTATTGCCGCCTCACAGGTAATGCTCACTTCCATGATACTTGGCGTGGTGATAGGGGATATGAAATTCGGAAGCAGCCCTTTCATTTTATTACGCGAGGCGATGGCCGAAGGTGAAATATTCAAACGTCAGGATTATCTTTCTTTTATTAAAGACGGTAACGGACTCAACCCGTTGCTGCAGAACAACTGGATGGTGATCCACCCGCCAACCTTGTTTTTTGGTTTTGCCACTACCGTGGTGCCCTTTGCTTTTGCATTGGCCGGCTTATGGAAGAAACGATATACCGAATGGATTCCTCAGGCACTGCCCTGGGCGCTGGTGAGTTTATGTGTGCTGGGCAGTGGTATTATGATGGGGGCCGTTTGGGCCTATGAAAGCCTCAGTTTCGGTGGATACTGGAACTGGGATCCGGTGGAGAATGCCTCTCTTATGCCGTGGCTTATAATGGCAGCAGCGGTGCATTGCATGGTGGTGTATCAAAGCAGTAAAAAGGCGCTTCACAGCAGTGTGCTGATGTCGGTCCTGTCGTTTTTACTGGTGTTGTACGCTACTTTTTTAACCCGTAGCGGCATTCTGGGCGATTCATCGGTACACTCATTCACCGACCTTGGCTTGTCGGGGCAGTTGCTGATATGGCTGTTGTTCTTCGTTGTTCTTGCTAAGCTGATCATTCTGTTCACCTGGAATAAATATGCATCATCAAAAGAGGAAGACCGGTTGAGCAGCCGTGAGTTCTGGATGTTCATCGGAGCACTGTTACTCTTATTGTCGGCCATACATATCATCACGGTAACATCCATTCCCGTGTACAATAAGATTGGTCTGTTATTCGGTAAAGACTGGAAAATTGCCCCTCCGTCTGACCGCTTCACCGGGTATCATTTTGTTCAGATCCCTATAGCCATTTTAATAGGGCTGGGTTCAGCCTTCACACAGTTTTTGAAGTACCGTCAAACCGGGGAGCTGAAGAAGTTTTACATCCT
>JBGAVF010000027.1:0-17878 GCA_044228315.1 Bacteroidia bacterium
AAAGTCGGCAAAGCCGGAGATGCCACACATAGGTTATTCAGAAATTTTTGCTGGGCAAAGGTAAGTTTATAAAAACAAAAACGCCCGTTATACCCCGGTTAGTATGGCTGCCGGGCTATCGGAAACTATTGCCTATATTGCAAGCGCATTTTTTATAACACCGCGTTCACCCCGCTTTGGGTCGCACAAACAGCCGAATGCAGCACATAAGCATATACGACTACCTGCTGTTACCTTTGTACCTGGCCCTTTTTTATATCCTGGTAAAACGCCGGTCGCTCCGATTCGATGATCTTGAGCTACGAAAGATTTTCCTGATCGCTTTTGGTTTGCGGATGCTTGGTTCCATTGCCTATTCCTTAATGGTTCAGTATTATTATGGGTACGGCGATGCGTTTACCTATTACGAAGGCGGAAATTTTATCATCGACCAGGTAAAGGATAATATCGGCAACATCAAATATCTTTTCGCTCCGGCATCCGAACTGCAGCGTGTCTATTCACTGGAATTTGGAAATTCGGGAGGGGTCAACGGGTATATCGCCGCCGATTCATCGGCAGCCATCATGAAAGCCTCCGCCATGATCTCCATACTTTCCTTCAACCGGTTCCTGATCACGTCTCTTTTCCTGGGATTGTTTTCCTTTGCCGGCCAATGGAAGCTATTCCAGGTATTCAACGACATCAATAAATACAGGAACCAGAAGCTGCTTGCTTTTGCCGTGTTGTATACGCCGGCTATCTGGTTCTGGAGCAGCGGACTCTTAAAGGAGTCCATTTGCCTGGGTGGCCTCGGGTTCATTATAAACATTCTCTACAACAGTATTGTAAAAAAGAAAGGATCGCCGGTTAACTGGGTTGTACTGGCCTTGCTGGTCTATATTGTTTATGTGATCAAGAGTTATATTATCGCCATCCTGTTCGTGAGCATTTTCTTTACTGTGCTGTTTATTTTTTTCCAGAAGATAAAGATCGTTCTCCTGCGGGTGGTATTCACATTGTTGTCGCTGCTCATCCTGTATTTTTCGCTGAGCCTTTCGGATTTCTCCGAACAGATAAGCGAACTCGCCGAGGAGTCGGTCATGCAGATTGAAACCTTTCAAAAAAACTACCAGAGTGTACAGACGCAGGACGAGAGCAGCAGGGCGGGTTTCGAAATGTCTACCATCACCCCTACATTCGGTGGCATGTTGCTTAAGAGTCCTGCTGTGATCTTCACCTGCCTGTTCAGGCCCTTCGTCTGGGAAAGCAGAAAACTGATCATCCTTTTGTCTTCCCTGGAATCCACGTTGCTTTTGATAACTGTTTTATTCCTGTTGGTCAAAACAAGGATATTCGGTTTTTTCCGGATTGTCTTTTCGGATCCCTATGTATTCTTCTCGTTTACGTTATCGATATTATTTGCCACCATTATTGGGTTTACCACATTCAATTTCGGTACCATGACCCGCTATAAGATCATGTTGCTTCCCTTCTTTTATTTCATGCTGGTGGCCATTTATACCAAAGTGCTGGAAAAAAAGATGCCGGCAGCATCGTGAAGATTGCATGGTCTTCCGGATTTTCGCTGCATCATCTTCATGTTCTTTATGCCCCCTGGACCCCGGTTCCACATGAACTTTGTTCCAAGTATTCCCGCCGAAATGGCCTAAAATATCTAATTTCATACTGACTAAAGTAAATTTTCGATTGGGCATGAGTGATAATACTAACGATACGGGCGTTTTTGTGATCTCGCTTGACTTTGAACTGCTATGGGGTGTTTGGGATGTAACAACAAAAAAAAGGTATGGCGCCAATATCCTGGGTGTGAAAGAAGTGATCCCGCAACTCATCGATCTTTTCGACCGGTACCATATCAAAGTAACTTTTGCAACGGTTGGTTCCCTGTTTGCCAGGAACAAGGAAGAATTGCTCTCCTATATTCCTTCCCGCATCCCGGCTTACGCGAACGGGCATTACAATGTTTACAAAAAAGAATTCCCCGCGCTGGGCTCCGATGAAAACGACGATCCCTATCATTTCGGGTATTCCCTGTTTGAACAGGTAAAGCAAAGCACGCACGAGATCGGTACACATACCTTCAGCCATTATTTCTGCCTGGAAAAAGGGCAGAGCAAGGAGGATTTTGAAGCCGATATCGTGGCAGCAAAAAAAATTGCCGCCGCCAATAATGTTACGCTCAGCAGTATTGTGTTTCCCCGGAACCAGGTGAACCCTGAATATTTATCCATCCTGCAGGCACATGGGATTCATGTGTACAGGCATAACCAGCCCTCCTGGATCTATAAACCCCGTACGCTTGCGGCTGAAAATATCTTTATCCGGATATGCCGGTTCCTGGATGCGTATTTCCCATTGTCCGGACACAACACATACCCGATCAGCCGGCAGGCGGGACAAGCGGTCAACATCCCGGCAAGCCGTTTTCTAAAACCCTATAACAGGCATCTTGCCTGGCTGGAAAAACTAAAATTGAATCGAATACTTACCGAGATGACCCTGGCAGCTCAAAAGAAACACTTATATCATTTATGGTGGCACCCGCATAATTTTGGTGTGAACATTCCGGAGAACATGGCCAACCTTACCGTCATACTGGACCATTACGCTTACCTGAATAAGACCTACGGTTTCCGGAACAGCACCATGAAGGAAGCCGCCGGGGTTTAATGTCAATTGCCTAGTTTTACAGCCTCTTAATTCACCAGTTCAGTAATCAATGCAGCGCAAGAAAATCGTTTTCCTGGCTTCGGATTGTGAGTCATCAAGGTGGGTGTACCACGCCCTGTCGCAGGATTTTGAGTTCGCCGCCCTGATCATTGAAGAACCCGTTTCCCGAAAAGCCTTGTTCAGCGCCCGGCTTAAGAAGATCGGTTTTTTCAAAGTAGCCGGCCAGGTCCTGTTCTCGGTATTGGTTGTACCGTTCTTGAAACGCAGTTCCAGGAACAGGAAGGCAGAGATCATGGCTGCCTACGGACTTCAGGCCGCGGCATTTGATACAGGCAGCATACACCGGGTGCCTTCGGTAAACGACGATTCGGTTAAAGTCATCCTCGCGGAGATACAGCCGGATATCGTGGTCGTGAACGGAACCCGGATCATCAGCCGGAAGATATTGGGATCAACAAATGCCCTGTTCGTAAATATGCATGCGGGCATTACACCCTGGTACCGGGGAAGCCATGGCGGGTATTGGGCGCTGTATAACCAGGATGCCGCTAATTTCGGCACCACCATTCATCTCATTGATGCCGGAATAGACACAGGAGCAGTGCTTAAACAGGCTTTCATTCAGCCCGGCAAGAAAGATAATTTCGCCACCTTCCCGGTATTGCAGACCGCAATCGGGATACAGGCGCTGAAGGACGTGTTAACCTCCATGCTGAACGACTCCTATGAAATAAAAAAGCATTCAGAGAAAGGAAAGATGTATCATCAGCCCACCATCTGGCAGTATTTCCTGGGTGGTAAGAAGAGCGGCTGAGGGCGGCTTACATGATCAAAAGCCCGATGGCATACTTCCTGGCCGGGGAGTATAATGGACTAAGAAACTGTCTTGTAAAATGCATCGTACGAAGTGTACATAGCTTCCGTTGTGAAGTATTGATTGACGTGCGCCTGCTGCATGTGCGCAACCTGTTTTCTTTCCCCGGTATCCTGCAGCAGGGAAATGATTTTTTTTGCCACTGCATGGATATCCGCGTTCGACCATACCCAGTCAGTTTCCTTCGGTGTGTAGGCCGGATCGAGCTGGATACCTACCACCGGTATGCCGCACATGGCCGCTTCGATCATGGATATGCCCGCTGTTTCCCCGGCACAAAGCGATACATAGATATCCAGGTTGCTCATCACAGATGTGGGATTGTTGACAAGACCCGGCATACAAATACGATCACCAAGGTCTTTTTCTTCTATTTGTGCCCGTAACGCATCCCGTTCAACGCCATCTCCGGCAAGGATGAATTGAACATCATCGCCCATAGCCTCCATCACATCCTGGAGCAGACTGATGTATAACCAGGGTTTTCGTTCCGGCCTCAGCATGCTTACTGTTCCCACGAGATACCGGCAATTTTCCTTTACGCCCATTTTTTGCCGGAATTGCTGATGCTGTTCTGCCGAGCGATCCTGCTTTGGTATTCGTATACCGTTTACAATGAGGGCCGACCTCAACCCAGGGTGTTTATCCATGAACCCGTTCCAGTACGCGTCTCTTGCCATGAATACCACACCATCCCGGAACAGCAGCATGCGGGAATGCACCCACCGGTTAAATGGCGGAATGGGCATGCCCACCGCGTGATTGGTTTCCACGACAGCGGGTTTTTTATACCGGAATATTTTCCGGAGTACAATGAAAACGAAAGTTCCGAAAACAGCCCCATAGGTCAGGTGGCAATGAAGAACGTCGTTGCTGCCGATCCATTTACGGTTTCGGAATATCCAGGGAATAAGGTTCAGGTAGGCTTTTTTCCGGGTGGCGCCGATGAATTTTATTGCTACGCCGGGATGAAGCTGATCCTGCATCATAGCGGGATCTACCGGCCAGGCAGCGAGCACGGTTACCTCATGGCCCTTTTCGACGGCAATATTTGCCAGTTCAACGACAACACGCTCTGCCCCTCCCTTCGTAAGACCTGATATAACATGGGTTATTCTCATTTAGCAAGTGTCTGGTATGCATTTCACCGGGGTGATCATGCCGGGGATCCCCGGCTTAGTATTTATTCAGGCATTCGATCACATAACTTACCTCTTCATCGGTCAGTTCCGCAAACATCGGGAGCGACACACAATGAGCCGCCAGGTATTCGGCATTCGGGCAATCGCCTTGTTTATACCCAAGGTTTGCATACGCTTTTTGCAGATGGCAGGGAACCGGGTAATGCAGGGCCGGGAAGATATTGCAGCCGTTCAGGTATTTGACAAGATCATCCCGGTCGGCCGTTGTAACCACAAACAGGTGATAGATGGAGTTGGCCCAGGCGGGTTGTGCCTGCATCACTATTTTGGGATTAACGAGTTCCTGTTGGTATCGTTTTGCGATCTGCCTCCTCCGGTCATTCCAGCCTGCCAGGTATTTCAGTTTAACACTGAGTGAAGCGCCTTCGAGACCGCCCATCCGCATGTTGAATCCCACTTCGTCGTGGTAGTACCGTACGGTCATGCCATGGTTACGCAAGCTTTGAAGATGCGTATAATATTTCTCCGTATTGGTAACGATGCCTCCGGCTTCGCCACAGGCGCCCAGGTTTTTCCCGGGATAGAAGCTGAAGCAGGCCATTTCGCCAAATCCGCCTACAGGCACCTTGTTATAGGTTGCGCCCTGCGCCTGCGCCGCGTCTTCGAGCATAAAGAGGTTGTGCTTCGCACAGATCTTCTTCACCGCATCAATATCGAATGGCTGTCCGTAGAGATGAACACCGATGACGGCTTTGGTTTTAGCCGTTATTTTCTCCTCGATCCGGGCCGGGTCTATTTGCCAGGTATCACCGGTACAATCAACAAACACCGGTGTTGCTCCTGTGTAGGATACACCCCAGGCGGTTGCAATGAATGTATTGGCAGGAATGATCACCTCATCGCCGGCGCCAATACCCAGCGCCAGCAGGGCCAGGTGCAGGGCCGAGGTTCCGTTGTTCAGCCCGATGGCATATTTCGTACCGCAGAAAGCGGCAAATGATTTTTCAAATTCTTCCACGAAGGGACCGCCCGAAAAAGCCGTTTTTTCATACACTTTTTCAAACGCTTCGAACACTTCCTTTTTTATCTGCTGGTGCTGCCGCTGGAGATCAAGGCAGGGGATCTTATTTTCTGTGCGTATCATGCAATAATCGTTTAATCTATATACTTAATCAGTTTTGCCGGGTTACCCGCCACAATGGCTTTTGCAGGCACATCCTTGGTTACTACCGATCCGGCACCTACAATGGCTTTTTCCCCGATCGTAACGCCACAGAGAATGGTTGCGCTGGAGCCCACGGAAGCACCTTGTTCGATAAAGGTTTCAATACAGGTCCAGTCGGCTTCCGTCTGGAGCGATCCATCCTCGTTTGCCGCCCGGGGAAATTTGTCGTTGATGAAAGTAACGTTGTGACCGATGAAAACATTATCGGCTATGTGCACGCCTTCGCAGATAAAGCTATGGCTCGAGATCTTGCAGTTCTTACCGATTGTTGCGCCCTTCTGGATCTCCACGAAGGCGCCTACTTTGGAATTGTCATCGATGCTGCAGCCGTAGGCATTCACAAAGTTAAATATCCGTACGTCTTTACCGACTTTCACATTTTTAAGACTTTGCTTGTCTGTATCAATATTCAGTATTTCCATGATTTTATCAGCTGATTTTAACTTCTGCTCCTTTGTTTTTTATCGATTGTTCCGACGCTTCAAGCATCTTTACAATATCCAGCCCGATGTGATGGGATGACCGGGGTGTTCGTTTTTCCAGGATACCGCCAATGAAGTCCGAAGCCACCTGCGCCAGCGCCTCTTTATTGTTCACTTTCGGTACATAGATATCGCCTACCCGGTAATCGACCAGGATTTTGTTCTTGTCTTCATCGCTTTTCAATTCGTATCCTGTATCGTATACTTTGATCTTTTCCGTGGGTTCAACGTCATTATAGATAATCATCTTCTGGTCGCCGCCGATGAGCATCATGCGTACTTTCACGGGGCTGCTCCAGGAGCAGTTGAGGTGGGCGATGAAGCCAGACTGGTAGTTGATCGTCATGAAGGCGATGTTCTCAATGCCATTGTGGGTATGGCTGATGCCGGTGGCATTGACGCTGTATGGTTTTTCATCGTGCAGGTAACGAAGGATCGAGAGGTCGTGCGGAGCCAGGTCCCAGAGCACATTGATATCGGGTTGAAACAGGCCCAGGTTGATCCGGGTGGAGTCGAGGTATTTGACATTCCCGAGGGCATTGGTATCAATGAGTTCTTTGATCTTTTCCACAGCGCCGGTATACAGGAAGGTGTGGTCCACCATCAGCAGCAGGTTCTTCTGGGCGGCCAGGCCGATCAGGATATTGCATTCCTGCACGGAAGAAGCCATGGGCTTTTCCAGCAGCACGTGCTTGCCGTTCTGCAGCGCCTTTTGCGCCAGCGGAAAATGGGTAAATACAGGTGTGGCTATAACAACCGCGTCGATCGCGGGATCGTTGAGAATACCATCGGCGTTCAGGACTCCCTGCACGGAAGGATAGGCTTTCGCAAGCAATTCGAGCCGGTTCGGCCGGGCATCCGCCACCGATTTAAGAACACAGTCTTTCTGGCCGAAAAAGTTACGGACCAGGTTGGGACCCCAGTATCCATAACCGATTATTCCGACATTGATCATAAAAAATTTTTGCGAAGGTAAAAAGATTCAGGCACTTGCTCAACAATGAACCCCGGAGGCTGGTCCGCGGTGTTTTTAAAATTCCAGGATGACTTTAGCGATTCAGCAACTTGTCAAACTCTCTTCGCTCATGTCCGAATAATTTCTCGTTATCACAGGCATCTATTCCCGTACGTCGCGAAGCTTCCGCTATTTTTTTTGTTTCTTCCGGATTTTGAATCAGGCGTATGGCGGCTTCCCCCATTTTTTGCCAATCCCGGAAGGGAACAACTATGCCTGCGCCATACCTTGTTACAAATTCATGTTGCCAGTCCCGGTCATAAGCCACAATAGGTAAACCGGCCAAGGTAGCTTCAATCAGCGATCTGCCTGTTAAGGGACTGAGTACAGCAAAACACCCGGCTAGCAGATTTGCCAACCGAACCTGGTTAATATTACCAAGAAAATGAACTTTATCACGGACTCCCATTTCATCTGACATTTTTTCAAGCTGCTCCAGCATAGGTCCATCGCCTGCCATAATCAAAGCGCAATCGGGTTCGCCACGGTTAATAACAGTAAAGGCACGCAATACATCATCCGGAAATTTCAAGTCTACTAATCTGCCCACATAAATAAAATGATACCTTGCCTTAGATTGACTGAACAGATCATCTTTTTCTCTTAGCCCCGGGTCAATCATGTGTTGACGGTGGATCAACTTACCAACCGGGAAAACAGTTGATTTACCCGTTTTTGCTCCATTCTTTAAAGCATATTCTAAGTTATTCTGATTCCCTCCTACGACTAAATCAGATTTACGAAACACAATCCGTTCAACAATCTTCTCTACCCAACGCCATTTAAAAAGTTTAGGCATAGCGATCACCCCTGTCTCACTGTACACATCATCATAATTAGCACATACCCAGATTGCTAACCTGGCTTTGGTAAATAGTTTGATAAAAAGCCCGATCAGACCGGTAAAATAGGGGTCAGTACACATGATAATGTTGATATGCTCACGTTTTACCAGACGAATTAGAAAAGCAACAAACCGAATCTGAGATACCAGGAAATTGAGCGGAAAAATATACTTAAAAAAAGAATAATATGCAGACGAGCCTTCAATTATGGTCTGATTTGCCGAAAATTCTACCTGTGATACTTTAAATCCTTCATACTTCAGTTGTCTCTTTTCGGGAATGTCAGCGATTGGATGAACGCCCCATACATGTTCAAAATATCCCCCACAGTCCCTTGATGCGAACTCTTGTTCCAACTCCCGGCTTTTCACCATTTTAAGCGTATACGCCATATCTAAATACAATATCCGGCGCTTCGGTTCTGTATTTTCGCTTCTGTTCTTTTCCATTTTATAATTCATTTATTTCACCCCATTTAATACGAGTGGGCCTGCATCAAGTTAACCAACATATCGTCTCCACCATCTTACAATATACTCCCATGCTATTATACAAGAGAATAAAAGCAATAAGGCACATTTGATTGCAATGACATAAAAAGTCAATCCTGCCGGCATGAAGAAAATGCCTAACGTACATACTGTAACTGTCAATGCTGCAATGATAAACATCTTTACCCAATTAACCGGAAGATGGTAAAGTTTTTGACTGATATAACACCAGATAAAAAAGAAGGTGCCCGCAGAAAGAAGAGTTGAAAAGGCTGCTCCCCTTACCCCGTCTAATTTAATCAAAATTATACCCGCAATAATTGCAACCAGGAAGCTACCAGCGCTTGCCATAAGTTGTGATGCCGATTTACCCTTAATTATTTTACCTGGGAAAAAAATATATAAATTATTTAGTGCAATGGCAAAAGACAGAGCAGGAACAAAATTAGCAGCACGGTCATAGCTGGGAACACTGAATATTGTGATCAATTCGCGGGCGAAGATACTCAGTGATGTACAAAGCAATAATGCTACAATTGAAAAGTTCTCGAATAAGGTTGCCAGGTTTTTGGGAGTTTCTACTTCTGCGTGATTTGCCAAAACAGATGGAGTAATGGCTGTTTGGACGCCAAGCACTGCCAATGCAGAAAACCCAGCGATTTGGTAAGACAATCCGTAAATCCCCACATCTTCCAGGCTTCCATAAATACTTAAAATAAATTTAGGTACTTGCTGACCACCTAATAATAAAAGACTGGCAGGAACCAGGGGGAAAGAGAATTTCAGCATCTCCCGAAGTTTCTCTTTTTTAAAACTTCCCCTAAATCGTTTCTTAAGCATCAGCATACCTGCTATATCAATAATTGCAGCACCACCTGTCTGCCCCAATATTACTCCTTCGGCAGGATGGGGAAAGAACAATGCTCCGGTTATTGCACCAAGGGTAGTCAGCAATACATACCCTAAAGTAAGGGCACCATATTCCCTGCTTTTAAATTCAATCCTCAACTGGTTCTGCAAAAATAAAAAACAACCATTAGCTCCCAATAACATGGCTCCGTCTATAATCATTGAGCCCCTGATGTTGCTGTCGCCAATCATGCTTGATACCGTCTTTCCAAATAACACTACAACAATCAGAAGTAATAAATACATAAAAAGTGAAAACCGGATAGCTGTGGCTGGGTATACATCCCGGTCTGAACGGTTACGATCAGAAAAAAAAAGTGTTACGGCTTGTGCAACTTCAAAGGTGACCACAAAATTGGCCAATGTCACTATAGTTAACGCCATATTCAATGCACCGTATTCATCAGGGGTTAACAGGCGTGTAAGTATGGGAATAAGAATAACCGCAGCAATTCGTGAAAATATCGTTACAGCCCCGTAGGTAAAGCTTCCTTTAAGCAGGTTTATTTTCATATCCTTTTCGTTTCCATTACAATTCCAAACGAACACACTGTAGGTAAATTATACTTTATACCAAAGCACTATTGATTATTGCAGGATAACTTTTATGAATAATTTATTTTCTGTTACTATTATTGCGCATTTTGCAAATATTCTTTTTTTGGCAGCTATTAATTCTTTTGATTTGGTCATTGGAAAGACATTGCAGATAAATAGCTTATACAAAATCAAAACGTTCCTTTTACGGTGATACCATAAAAATCTACGAACTCATGATTAATGGTTAATCCATTTTGCGTAAACCAATCTCTAACCTCTTCAATGGTATGTCTGGTACAATCCTGCGGATGGTACCAGTCGTAATTGATCACGGCATTATCCTCAAAACTGAATTCGTTGTTCCAGAATATCTTGGCAAAGAAATGATATACGAAACGCTGCAGGTCGTACTCTCCTTCCGGGATCTGCAAAACATCCACCGCGGGGATCTGTAATTTTATGTTCTGCTCCGAAAGGGCCTTGCCCAGTTCGGTGATCTGCCGGCACTGTGCCATGGCTGTTTCATAATCCATGCCCGCAATCTTTTCACGTACATAATCATCCACAAATTCACGAACCGGGGCTTTTTGCTTGTACACGTAAATAGCTATTTCTCCCCCTTTTTCCAGGATCTTCACCAGGTTTTCAAACCCCTTACGGGCATTGCCGGTATGATGCAGGACTTCCTGGCAATAGATATAATCAAATTTGCCAAGATCAGCCAGGTCATCCTGCAAATTCTTTGTATAGAAATGTACGTTTTGATACTGCGCAAGGTTCTTAGCTGCCACATCGGCTGCAGTAAGGTCGATACCTACCACCTCGGTTGCAGCGGGGTTTGAATACGTGCGCAGCAATGCGGTTACCCTGCCGTTGCCACAACCAGCGTCTAATATCCTTTTCTTCCCTTTAAGAAATTCCCGGAGTTCTTCGCCATTCTTAAACCCGTTTCGCTGTGTGATCCATTTAAAGATCTCCGAACCCGGGTCAAGGGTATTATCAAAGGCAAGCGCCGTGTTCTTATGCCATTTATCACTAAAACTCTGGGCTGTATTATTATCTGTCATTTCTTATATAATTATATCATTGTCTTAATACCATCTTCAAACTTTATTGATGGGTTTATTAATAGCTCCTTCATTTTGGATAAGTCCCCGATCAGGTTCTTTGGAACAATCGTTTCATCAATAGAAAATTGAGGTATTCTACCTACTGCCGTGCCGATTTTTTCACCTATTTCTCTTAAACTCAGCACTTCAGGCCCGGCTACATTCAATTTATGGCTGCCCTGCAGGTTTAAGGAAGCAATTATAGCTTTTGTTGCGTCTGAAACATGTACCGGGTTAATTTTCATCCCGCTTTGTCCCTGCAAAGTAATTGATTCTCCATCCTTTACCCTGCTTATTAACCTGGGAATTAACATGCTTTGATTTTGGCCTTTGCCATACACAAAGAAAAAACGGAGAATTATCACATTCAGCAGGTCAAAGTAATTTTCCAAAAGCACTTCGCTGCAGTATTTAGTGCCCAAGTAGAAGCCCATTTCTTTTGTATATCCACCCCTGTCGTCTTCCCTGAACATCCCATCAGTACCATAAACACCTCCTGAAGAAGCAAAAATAAAATGGTTTATTTTACTCTTTGTGGCGTGATCAACCAACCTGAGTGTACTTAAGGTATTAATATAAAACACTTCCTTGGCCTTACCAGGGAAATCCCTGAAATTTTCAGCCTGGGACAAATGAATGATCGCATAGAGGTCAGGAGGCAATTCGCTTTCATTCCAATCAGCAGCAAAATCTATTTTAATTTTTTTGACCTTGTCATTGTACTCCGGCAACGTTTCGTTTCTTCCGACTAAAAACAATTCGTATCCCCCCTTTTCCAGTAGCGCACTTACCAAATCAGAGCCTACCAAACCAGAGCCTCCTGTTATCAGAATTTTTTTGTTCATGTTTTTTATCCCTCTGTTTTACTTCACCAGGAAACCAATAAACCGGAAAAATACCATTGTTACTTATTCTCTTGTACCGATATTTCGTGCCGGCACTCCTCCCCATATGGTGTAATCGGGAACCTCTTTCGCTGTCAGCACGCAACCAGCGGCCAATATCACCCCGCTCCCAATAGTGGATCCCTTTAATACGACTACATTGAACCCAAACCATACATCATTCCCTATTGTTATTTTCTCAAACGACATACCTTGCTCCCTCATTGGCTTATCCCTCGTAATTACATTGTGTGTTGTTGTTACAATTTTACAACCGGCTCCTATCATTATATCGTCACCTAAAATAAGTCCTCCTTTACCTACTATAAAACAATCCTGATTTATGGTGACATTATTACCCATTTCAATCTCACTTGGATATTTAATGATTATCCCTTCCATGAAATTGATATTCTTCCCTGCCTTTTTTAAAAACAAGCGGTAAATACTGTTTCTTAATAGACGGCCAATTTTATAGGGCAAATGCCGTAAAAGAGGCTGAATAATAAAAAATAACTTATCCTTGTTCATAAGCAAAGCTTTACAACTATTTACTGTATTCTTTCATTATTCAAAAATAACCTGCACCACCACTCAAAATTCATCAGGCTCCAGAGCAGCAGCCGGTGGTTGATCCGTTTTTCGCAATGTTCGTAAATGGTCTTTTCAATAAAGGCAGGCTGTATGAAGGCGTGCGAAGCAATGTTCTTACCCAGCAGCAGTTCTTTTACATAGGCCGCGTTCTCGCCCCGGTACCAGCTTTCGTCGGGCGCACTGAATCCCTGTTTTTTCCGGTTGATGATCTTTCCAGGCAGGATATGACTCATGGCATTGCGCAATACATTCTTCCCGTCGTCGTACTGCTGGAAAAGGGCGTGTTTGTTGCCGGCCAGGTTTTCATCCAGCCGCTTCATGTTTTCGAGGTTGGCGAGCTTATACCTAACCGGTATTGTTTGGGCAAAGCGCACCAGTTCATTGTCGAGGAACGGAAAGCGTTCTTCCAGCCCGTTTGCCATGGCCAGTTTATCGCCCACCAGCAGCAAGCCGGGTAAAAAGGTTTTGATCTCAAAATAAAGGCTGTTCTGGATATGCTCTTCGGGGGTATTGTAGCGCAGGTTGGGGTTGAAGGTAAATACCCGCTCAAATACTTTCCGCGGGGCCTCAATATCCATCTGCGTTAACAGGTTCGGCTGAAACAAACCCGGTTTGGCATCGTCCATCACCAACCGCTGCCAGAACCCGTAATAACTATTGAAGAATTCCGGGGCATTGAGGGATTTGAACACCCGGTAATAGCGCCAGGGGTATCCGCCGTATAGTTCGTCGCCACCGGTTCCCTGCAAACAAACCTTCACAAATTTGCTGGCAAGCCGGCTGATGTAATAATTGGGATAGCTCATACCCACACGCAGGTCTTCGAGGTGCCATACCACGCGGGGCAGGCTCCACCGGATATCGCCGGCGTTGATCACCTGTTCGTAGTGTTCCGACTTGATGAAATTGGCCGTCAGTTCGGCATCCAGTCTTTCATCGAACCCAACCTCGGTTCCATGCACTTCACTCATTTCGAAACCCGCGGTAAATGTATACAGGCGGTTTACGTGCCTGCTGGCCAGTACGCTCAGCGAGCCGCTGTCCATCCCCCCGCTCAGGTAACTCCCAACGGGCACATCGGCAATCATTTGCCGGCTTACCGCCTTGGATAAAAGCCGTTCCGTTTCGGAGCTGGCATCTTCGGCGGTCATTGTATTATCGGGCGACGTAAAATCATAATCCCACCAGGAGTGGTGCCGGTAGTCGGGCTCATCCACACAGATCTTCATGGTATTGGCCGGGGGCAGCATGGTTACGCCCTTGAACAGAGTGTAATAGGCGAATACATTCTGAAACGTAAAATACTCATTCAATGCCACCGGGTTGAGCTCCACCGTAAACGCCGGGTGCTGCATGAATGCTTTGATCTCGGAGGCAAAAAGAAACACCGGCCCTTTCTGAGCCACAGCTCCTTTTTTGTTTTATGCCAGGCGGCAATGGCAAACATGCCATCAAGCCGTTCGAAAAAAGAAGGTCCGTATTCGGCGAGGCCTTCTGCGATCACTTCGGTATCGCTTGTCGAAACGAAGACATGGCCCTTTTCCTGCAGCTCTTTCTTCAGTTCGGGAAAATTGTATATGCAGCCATTAAAGATGATGGTCCATTCCTTGTTATGCGATGCCATTGGCTGTGCGCCATTGGCGGATACGTCGAGTATGGCTAAGCGCCGGTGCCCCAGGCCCACGTGCCCATCGGTATACTGTCCCTCACCGTCGGGTCCGCGGTGTGCGATCGCATCCGTCATTGCCTTCAGGGTGGCGGTGGATACAGGTTGCTGATTGAAGTTGAATATTCCGGCTATGCCACACATGATTAGTTCGCTTTGTTTTTCTCCCCGTCGCGCCAGTCGATCAGTTTTTTTAATCCTTCTTCCAGCGAATAGGTATACCGGAAGCCGAGTTCCGTTTCTGCTTTTTCCTTGCTGCCGATACGATTCTGCACCAGGGCCCGTGCGTCATCGGCGCTGTAGGGTTTGTACGTCACTTTCAGGGATGAATTCTTGAGCCGCAGGATGGTATCGCAGAGTTCCTTGATGGAGGTTTGCACTTCGGTGCCTACGTTATAAAAACCAAACGGCACGTCGGATTTCATTGCCTGCACATTGCAGCGTGCCACGTCTTCCACATAGATAAAATCGTAAGCCTGGCTTCCGTCGCCGTTGATCACCGGGGCTTCATTGGCGTCGATCTTATTGAGCATGATCGGGATCACGCCGGTATAGGCGGCTGTCTGGTCCTGGTGGGGGCCATATACATTCATGTACCGAAGGCCGATCACCTGCAGGCCATAGCGGTCGTTGAAAGCCGTTGCCATGGCCTCGCCGGCGATCTTCGTGGCGCCGTAGAAATTCTTATTGTTGTAGGGATGTGATTCCGTCATCGGCAGTTCCACCGCGTCGCCATATACCGAAGCGGACGATGACCATACCAGTTTCTTCACATTATTCTTAACACAGGCTTCCAGCACGTTGAAGGTACCTGCGATGTTCACATCAAAAGCGGTGCGGGGATAATCCTTGCAATGCAGGAGCCACATGGCAGCCAGACAAAAGACATAATCCTTTCCCTTGATGGCGTCGTTGAGGATATCGGTTTCCCGGATATCGCCGCCAACCGGGAAGAAGGAGCAGCGCTTATCTTTTAAGGAATCCGACAAGTATTCCATTTTGCCCCTGGCCAGGTTATCGAAGACCACCACTTCCGCCACATCTTCTTTGAGCAGTTCGGCCACCACAAAACTTCCGATGAAACCGGCTCCTCCTATAACAAGGCATTTCGAGTTGGATAAATTCATATTATTTGTTTTCTCGTATTTGATGTACCAGCTTAATGGATTCAATGGTTTCGCTGATCCGGAATCCATTTCCTTTTAATATCTCTTCATAGCTTTTTGTATGGAGTTCGGTAAACCCATCACTGAATTCAAAGCCTTCCCCGTCGATGGTCAGGGCCCGGAAAGTACGTTTTCCGGCGCTCGCTGCTTCCAGGGGTAGTTTAGTCGCATCGATGCTGAGCATCCAGTCGACCGATGCTTTTTCCAGTTCCAGGTGGCCGGAGGCTGTCTGATCGGAATGTTCGGATACGGTACTCGAGGTCGCGTTACCAAAAATCCAGAGCAGCATGTCGAAAAAATGCACACCGATGTTGGTGGCGATGCCCCCGCTTTTCTGGATATCGCCCTTCCAGCTGGTATGATACCAATGCCCCCTCGATGTGATGTACCGGAGACTGATCTTGTATTTTTTACCGGAAGGTTCTTTTTCAATCTTTTCCTTCAGGGCTGCAATAGCCGGGTGAAGCCGCAACTGCAGGATGGTATATATGTTCCGGCCGGTTTCTTTTTCGATCTCCAGCAGGGCGTCGATATTCCATGGGTTCAGTACGATCGGTTTCTCGCAGATCACATCCGCGCCGATGCGCAGGCCGAAACGAATGTGTGCATCGTGCAGATAATTCGGGCTGCAGATACTGATGAAATCGATCTTCCTGCCAAGTCGTTTTTGCTTTTCGAGGTGCCGGTCGAAGCGTTCAAATTCGGTAAAGAAATCGGCGTCGGGGAAATAACTGTCGAGAATGCCCACCGAATCATGTTTGTCCAGGGCGGCTACAAGCACATTTCCGGTATCCTTGATCGCTTTCATATGCCGGGGAGCGATGTAACCGCCAGCTCCGATCAGTGCAAAATTTTTCATTCCTTATTTTATTCTCTTTACCTTATTATTCTCCAGCACATACTCCTGTCCGCTCTCCGGGCAGAGCGCTTTTCCCTGCGAATCGAATTTCAGTTTGTGCCCGTATTCGCTCATCCAGCCGGTCTGACGGCCGGGGTTTCCTACGATCAGGGCATAGGGCGCTACATCTTTTGTAACCACCGCCCCGGCGCCGATGAATGCATATTCCCCGATCGTATTACCGCAAACGATTGTGGCATTGGCCCCGATACTGGCTCCCTTTTTTATGAGCGTGGTCTTATACTCACTTTTCCGGCTCACGGCACTCCGGGGATTGATAACGTTTGTCAGCACCATACTGGGCCCCAGGAACACATCATCTTCACAGATCACGCCCTCGTAAATGCTCACGTTGTTCTGTACCCGTACATTGTTGCCCAATACCACTTTGGGAGAAACCACCACATTCTGCCCGAGATTGCAAAGATTGCCAATTACCGAACCGGACATGATATGGCTGAAATGCCAGATCCGGGTTCCGTCGCCGATCGTGCAATTATCATCAATAACAGCTGTAGGATGTGCAAAGTAATTCAAAGTATTATAATTTGATGTTTTCCAGGTAAATACCATAACCACTTTTCTCGAGCCGGCGGGCCAGGCTCATCAGATGGTCGTGTGTGATAAAACCCATCCGGTATGCGATCTCTTCCGGACAGCCGATCTTGAGGCCCTGTCTTTTTTCGATCACCCGTACATACTCACCCGCATCATGCAACGATTCGAAAGTGCCGGTATCGAGCCAGGCAAAGCCCCGGTCGAGCACAGCCACTTTCAGTTTTTTATTCCGGAGATACTGGTCATTCACTGTAGTGATCTCATACTCGCCGCGTGCGCTGGGCTGAATGATCTTCGCAATCGACACCACGCTGTTATCGTAAAAGTACAGCCCCGGTACCGCGTAATTGCTTTTGGGTTGCTTCGGTTTTTCTTCAATACTGATGGCATTTTTATCGGCGTCGAACTCCACCACTCCATACCGTTCGGGATCGCTCACCGGGTAGGCAAAGATCACGGCACCGTCCGGATTGACGCTGGCCTGCAGTAATTTACTGAAACCGCTTCCATAGAAAATATTATCGCCCAGTACCAGGGCCACACTGTCGTTTCCGATAAATGTTTCGCCGATCACAAATGCCTGTGCCAACCCGTTGGGTACATCCTGTTTAGCATACTGTATGGAACAACCCCACTGGCTTCCGTCGCCCAGCAAGCGCCTGAACGAGTCCTGGTCTTCGGGCGTGGTAATTACCAGTATTTCCCGGATCCCGGCCAGCATCAGCGTGCTCAGGGGATAATAAATCATGGGTTTATCGTAGATGGGCATCAGTTGTTTGCTGATCCCCATCGTTATCGGGTAAAGCC
>JBGAVF010000347.1:0-2158 GCA_044228315.1 Bacteroidia bacterium
AGCGCCGCGATATATACTGTAAAGGAGAGCTAATTTTCATTGTCTTGTTTTTTTTATTCATAGCGCAAACTTACCACGGGGTCGAAGGTGCTGGCTTTGCGTGCCGGATAAAATCCGCTGAATACCCCCACCAGTACTGAAATAAAGAAAGAGATACCTACGCTCCATACAGTGATGATGGTATGCACATCGGCCAGCTTTTCAATACTGATGCATACCACAAATCCCAGAATTATTCCGATGCTTCCCCCAATCACACTGATGGTAACAGCTTCGGCCAGAAACTGCTGAATGATATCCTGACGGGTGGCACCCAATGCCTGCCGTATCCCGATTTCCTTGGTACGTTCGGTAACCGATGCCAGCATAATATTCATAATGCCAATACCCCCCACCACCAATGAGATACCTCCGATAATAAGGATGAGAAAGTTGAACCGTTCTTTCGTTTGCTGTTCCTGCTTCAGTAGTAATTCGGGTATCACGATCTCGTAATCATTCACCTGATGATGCCTGCGTTTCAGCATTCGGTCAATGACATCCTTTACCGGCAGTATGGCTGAGCTTTCTTTCACCCGGGCAATGATACGATCGAGCTGCCCGGTTTTAGTTGTGCTGTTTCCGGTGTTGATCATAAACATGCCGTCATCTTCTGATGTATTATTGGCGTTCGAATTCTCACGTCGTCCGAAATAAAGAAGATAGGTGGTGACCGGAATAAACACGAGTTGGTTATCGTTATGCACGGAAAGTTTGGTAGCGTTTTTTTCATCGAAGTCGCGTTCTTTCAGGATTCCGATAACGGTGAACCATTCATCACCGCATTTGATTTTTTCACCCAGCGCCGTTTTACCTGCAAAAAAAGTGCTGCGTATGCCTTTCCCTATGATACACACCGGTAATGCATTTTGCAGTTGGGTTGCATTAAAGGCTTTCCCTTGTTCCAGCTCAATGTTTGCAATGGAAAAATAGGCGGCATTAACTCCCATAACCTTGCCTTCTTTACTGATACCGTTTTGCATCAGCAAGGTGCTCAGTTCAATTTCCGGACTCACCGATTCCACTTCTTCAATAGAGGTCCGGATGTTCTCCGCATCGTCAAGGGTAAGTCCGGGGCTCCATTGCCGCTTGCTGTTGCCGGTGTTCTGCGGGTCCTGATCCGATGATGTGGTTGTTTCCTTTCCGGCCGGTTTGATGATGATATTGTTACTTCCAACCAGTTTTATCTGATCGAGAATTTCCTTCTCAGTGCCTTTGCCCATGGCCATAAGCACAATCACTGCAGCCACTCCGAAGATCATTCCCAGCGACGTAAGGATGGTTCGGAAACGGTTGTTCTGTATGGCATCGCTGCCAATCCGGAAGTTAAATAAAATGCGTTGCCACATCATGGTTTAAAACGACTGTAGATTGACTTCCCCTCCGGTAGGCAGGGGTGTTTCATTGCGCTTCTTTAGCCATACGGAATCAATCACCGGGTTGGCGGGCGGCCATCGGGTTGCAGTGCTGTCAATTTTTCGTAAGCTGAGTCCGGCAGTATCCGGGGGTACCGACAAATACGCCGTTTGCCCCATGTTTACCCCGTTGATAATGAGGGCATCGGTTTCATTGTTGGTTCCGATGATGACCTGTTGTTTCACACTGCCTCCGCCTTCCTGAAGATATATGAAGGAGATCTTATTTTCGGTGTTGATGCATTCCAGCGGAATGTACAAGGCTTCCTGGTAGGATGCCGTAGCAATTTTACAACTTGCCGTCATAGCCGGCCTCAGGGTGCTGTCTTTGGTCAGGATCTCCACTACTACCTCAAACACTTTTGCGTTGGAACTGCCCCGTGTTTCACCAATATTCGCCACACTGCTTACCACTCCTTCCAGCAGTTTGCCGGCATCGGCATCCAGTGTCATTTTTACTTTCTGCCCGGCCTTCACTTTGCCTATATCCACTTCATTCACATACGTTACCGCCTCCATTTCATTGAGGTTGGGCAGTTGGGCCACCGTGCCTCCCCACCACACATTTATGCTGCTGCCGGCACTGAGCTTCTTGCCGTTCCAGTCTTTTTTATAAATGAGCATGCCTTCCTTCGGTGCGTGTATCTCCAGCTTCTGCATCACATTTTTTATCTGGTCAACTTTTCCCTGCGCCTTGGCCACCT
>JBGAVF010000028.1:0-18031 GCA_044228315.1 Bacteroidia bacterium
CGACCCCTAAACAAATCAGAATAATTGAATTTAATTGAACAATGTTTGCCTATTATTATTATTTGAGGATATAAATCGGCAGGACTGAAACTGTTGGTCAAAAATTGATATGATGGCCTTATGATAATTTTATTCTTAATTGTGTCGGGGAGATACAACTTCGAAATGAGTATCCTGTTTTGCTCAAGCGTCGTAGTGTCAATTATAATGTATTGAATATAAGGATTTTTATTGCATTCGTAAAATAAGTAGTCTGAAATATTTTGATAGCAGGAAAGGCAAGAATTGTTTGCAGCTAATACTATAATTGTATCTTTCTGACTATAAATTGAAGTGGTGAAAAGAAGAAAACTAATGCTTAAAAACCATTTCATATTCTTCAATAGCCAATCTGTCAATAATTCTATTCTTAAAACTTTCATCCCATGTTTTAGTACAACTATTTTCAACTACGTAAGGGCAAGCCATATAAAGTCTATTACGCTCAGTTACGCAAGGGTAAAAATAAATAGGCTGCTCTTTACAATAGGCTTGCAATTTTCTTTTCGGATTGTACATGTAATCTTCATTACATGAAATTACTCGGCCCTTAGATTTAGAAATTTTAATAATGAAGGTATATTGAGTTACTGATTTTCCAGGGTTTCGGATAACACAATTTGCATATACTAAGTCATCAGTTAAAAACCCAACATTTGCTATATGCGACTTATTTTTATAATAGAAGTCAACCTGAGAAGGGCTTAAATTGCTTCCATTTGAATCCTTCAGTAAAGAATCTACAAAGAAATCCCCAATTAATTTATCGTTTCTATAAAGCCTTACTTTCATCTCAAAAGGATCAGCAATTGCAATCGTATTTTTTTTAAAAGCGATGTTTTTAAAATGGGCATACTCTCTTAGGCTATTCCCCGGGCATTGAATATTCGTATTCAGAAAGCTCTTTAATGAGATTGAATACGCATACATTTTGTCTGAATTGAAAATTGTGTAATAGACGGTGCCATTAATTATTCCGCGTAATGATGGAGAGTGTTTCCCGGTTTTATGAAGGCTTCCGCGAAAGTCTACTTTATCAAAGTATTTCAAAATTGAGTCTTGAGAATATCTAAAGAAAAATAAGTATCCAGACATATATAAGCATAATGTGTCGTTGCTTGACAATAAATAATCTTCATCAAGTGAGTATGATTCTAAAAGTTGTAATCCAATTCTTAATTGTTTTTGGAAAGTTGTTTTGCTTCTTTTATTGTAAAACAAAATGTCGATCAATCCTGAAGTCTTTATTTTTATACTACGGTTTGCATACTCATCTTGTTGATAATAAAGTAGCAATGAATCATTAAAATTTAATAAGTTTCTTTTCCCAGCAATACTAGTCAAGTAATTCGTATTAATTACTGTATCACGATTGAATACTGTTTTTTGGGCATTACAAAAGTTAAAAGAAAGCAAAATTAAAAACAGAGAGAAATTCTTCATTAATTAATATCAATAACAATTTGCTTAGCATTCGAACAGTAAACAAAAGTTACATTTCCATTAATAATTGTACCGCTGGTAATCCCCTGATCAACATTACTTTGAATTAATGCGATAATGGCGTCATAAACTGGTTCGCTTAAACCAATATTTGAAATAAAATCCAAAATATGAGGGAAAGCGCCACATTTATGTTCACACTTCTTAGGACCTTCATCTTTGCATTCCACATAATAGGTGAAGCTGCCATCTGGATTGATAAATTCTTTAGATTCAACCTTGTCATATCCAGACCTTTTTTCATCTTCAGTAATATAAATTCTATATGCAAAAGAAGGCAGTGCTAAAACTATAGCTAAAAGGGTAAAAAAAACTTTTTTCATGTTACTTTAGTTTAAATATTTTAATTAAATACCATTAAATATAATTTGATAATTACCATCAGGAAGCAAGGTGAACACTGCAGTAATCAGGTTAGAGATATTTATTGTTCCTGATGATTGACCTGCCTGAATGTTTTGAGCGACCTTAAAAAAGATTGCATTAAAATCTATGGAATTAACATTCACCGGTGTATTTAAATTGGAGAAGTGATCATTAAATATTTGAGGAACTAATCCACAATATTGTATCCCGGAACCTTCACAATCAATGACCCATTTCTCAATTCCGGGATCCTCAGGATTAGGTACCTGTCTGCGATTTACACAATCGTAACCTGTTCTGCATTCATCCGCATTGATTACAACAACAATAGTAGCATTGGCAAAAAGTCCAAAAAATAGAAAGGCTGAGAAGAAAATAAACTTTTTCATTGTTATTTTTTTTAATTAGCCTCAAAGTAAAGTAAAGTAAAGTAAAGTACCAAATTTATTTTAAAAAAATAAAAACAGGATGAGTTTAATTGATCTTGCTGCGATAAATCAATTCATTTCTTTCTCTTTTAAATCAATAGCCACCAGCCCGGCCATAAAGCCCCAGATGAGGGTACCTACCTTATCACTGTCGCTGTAGTTATTGAGGAAGCCATGCACAAAGTAGGTTGTTAAGCCCAGCAGTAAACAAAGAGTCAGGATTTTATTGCGTTTGTCGCGGGCGCGGTAGAACAACTCCATGCCTTTGTAAAGGAATGTGAGAATGATGAGTACAAAGGAGAACAACCCAATGACGCCGGTTTCGCATAAGGGACCCACGTATTCGCTATGACTGTTGCCTCCGATCCCGAAGTTGGTGCTGATCTTTGTTTTCTCGAAAGAGACCTGATACGGGGCATATTCAAATTTATACACGCCCGGACCCCAGCCCAGCACCGGCTTCTCTTTCCACATACGCAGGGCCGCATGCCAGCGGTTGATACGTTCCAGGTTGCTGTCGTCGGTACTTACATTGTAAATACTTTTTACATGCGCCCCGAAATTGTTGGCAGAGTCCTGCTTGTTGGAACGGAGCAGAATGGTGATCTCTTCTTTAAAATTCAGGTATACGAAAGCACTGAGGCTGCCAATGATCAATAACGTATAAAACCGGAACCGGAACATAAGGGCTATAAAGAAGACAAATGCAGCCGCCAGACTTACCCATGTGGCCCGGGTGAATGAAAATACGATCCCGGTGAGCAGTATGCCCAGAAAAAGTAAAATGATAAAGCGCAGCAGGTTGCTGAACCGGAACGTATGGCTGTAGAAAAGAAAACCAAAAAGGACGGGTACAAAAAATGCGAGGGATGCGGCATACACCCCGTGGTCGATATAGAACGGTTTGGAAACCCAGTAGGCATCGCGCTGGGTGAATTCGAACATGCTGTGATTGATGAGGGTGTAAATGATCACCCCGATCATCGGCACCATGTAACACCACAGGTAACGGGTAATATTGCGCGTATTGCTGAACAACTGGGCGGCCAGAAAATAGAATACCGTTATGATCCAGAGTTTGTTGATGAAAAACTTAATACTTACCTCGAAGCGGGTGCTGAATAAGGCGGTAAAAAAGATCCAGCCCAGATAAAAGAGGATTGCTTTGGTGAGCGGATGTTTTAAGATGCGTTTATCGATTTGTCCGTCAATGAAAAATTTGATCCAGGCGCCTACCATGAGTACAAAGGTGAGGGGCTCGGACGGAAAGTTCATTCCAAAACCGGTGCCTTCACCAATGTCTTTGATACTGATGGAAAGCGGTACCAGAAAGGTGATAATGAGAATTAAAATATCGGAACGGAACACGCCAATAAGGAACAAGCCAAACACCACCGGAAATGCCAGTCCCACTTCAAATTCGAACAGGTACAGCAACCCGAGACTTACCGCAATAAATGCGAGTCCCAGACTGTAAAACCAGGCCAGATTTTTAGGAGATGGTAAAACCGGGCTATTATTCACCTTTGTTTACTTCGGCGATGATATTGTACTTCTTGAAATATTCCATACCGATGAGCACCAGCACCGCCATTAAAAAGGTAGTAAAGCTGAGTGCTATCGTGGTGATGAGCGTGCGCGGATACACTTTCTCTTCCGACTTGCCGGCAGTGTTTACCACAAACTTGCAGGGCAGAAATTGTTCGGCATCGATCTTCGCTTTCTCGTATTTGGTTTGCAGTTCACCCAGGGCTTCACTTTCCAGCTTCAGGCGTTCCTGATAGGAAAACTGAATGGCACCGTATTTCTGCAACGCTTCCACCGTTTTAGGATCGGAGTTAGCGCCTTTCTCGGCCAGACCCTTGCTCTGCTCTTCAAAATTGTATACCCCGAAAGAGGCGAGCACCTTGAGGGAGTCCTGGATGATCTCAATTTGCTTTTTCTTATTCTGGTATTGCTCTTCCACAATTTTCAATGCCTTCACAGCCCACTCGCGCTGTATGTTCATCTTTACGGTATCGAGCATATTCGCAATGCCGTTGGCCATATCGGCGGCCAGTTGTGCATCTTCATCGTCCACCGCCACTTCAATGGAAGCATATTCCGTGCGCCGGCACGATACATTTGCATCATACTTCTTGCTGAGTTTGGTATAGGCATTCTTTTGCGTTGGGTCAATACCGTAATGATTCATGAGGTCGAAACGGCCGATCATATCCCATTTCAGTTTTTCCGATTTCAGGAGCTGAAGCAATTGCTCCGCTTCCTCTTCCGCACCGAACTGAAGCACATCACGCTCTTTACCGGTAATGCCGGGCAACAGGGCATTGGAGATGGAGTTGTTGGTGCTCGGATAAAACACCACGGTACTCTGGTATTTCGGGGTGATGATAAACTTACATACCACAAAGGTGAGGATCCCTGCTACCAGTGTGATGATGAATAAATGCTTGTACCACCGCACGATAAAACGCAGCAGTTGTACAAAGTTGAAAGAATATGATTGATTTTCCATAGGGGGTAAAAAACGGGCAAAAATAGCGATTGTTTTTGACCTGAACCTGCCCTTACATACCCCAATGAACGGGATTGTGAAGCTTTTCTTGCAGCATGCTGTATTTCGGTTTATTTTGTATCGCGAAAAATCGGAGAACGGTTATGGCCAAAGAACGTGAGCAACATATTCAGGAACTGCTACAGTCGCTGCCCGACAGCCCGGGGGTGTACAAGTATTTCAGTGCCGACAAGGAGCTCATTTATGTGGGCAAGGCTAAAAGTCTGAAAAAGAGGGTCAGTAGTTATTTCAACAAGCAGCAATACGAGAACCGGAAAACGGCTTTGCTGGTGAGTAAGATAAACCATATCGAATTCACCCTGGTGGATACGGAAATTGATGCGTTATTGCTCGAGAACGCCCTCATTAAAAAATACCAGCCCCGGTATAATATCAACCTGAAGGACGACAAGACCTATCCGTTCATCAAGATCACCAATGAACGGTTTCCGAAATTCTATCCTACCCGCAACAAGGTGAAAGACGGGTCGGAATATTACGGCCCCTATGCCAGCGTGAGTATGATGCATACCATCACGGATATGATACGCAGCACCTTGCCAACGCGTAACTGCAACCTCAACCTCACGGAAGCCAATATAAAAGCTCAGAAATTCAAGGTGTGCCTGGAGTATCATATCGGCAACTGCAAGGCGCCCTGTGTGGGTTTTCAGTCGGAAGAGGATTACAACCAAACCATGGCCCAGGTGAGGGATGTGCTGAAGGGAAATATCGGACGGGTAATTAGTTATCTGAAAAAGCAGATGCAGGATGCCAGTGAGAAAATGTATTTTGAAGAAGCCGCTTTGCTGAAGAAGAAACTGGACCTGCTGGAAAATTATCAGAGCAAATCAACCATTGTTAGCAATACCATTCATAACGTGGATGTGTTCAGTATTGCCGAAGATGAACGGTATGCCTTCGTGAATTTCCTGAAGGTGGTGAACGGCATGATCATTCAAACACAAACCATGGAATTTAAACGGAAGATGGATGAAACGGCTGCCGAGATCCTGGAGATAGCCATTGGAGAGATCCGCGAAACGTATAAAAGCAATGCCACCGAGGTGATCGTACCTTTCGATCTGGAACTGGATGATGAAAAGATCACCTTCATTGTTCCCAAGGCCGGTGAAAAGAAAAAGCTGCTCGACCTCAGCATGAAAAATGCGCTTTATTATAAGAAGGAACGCATGGATCAGTATGAGAAGCTGAACCCCGAAGTGCGGGTGGAGCGATTGCTGGGTGTGATACGCGACGATCTGAGACTGAAAGAACTTCCCCGCCACATGGAGTGTTTCGACAATTCGAATTTTCAGGGGGCGTATCCGGTAAGCGCCATGGTATGTTTTAAAGATGGCAAACCCAGCAAAAAGGATTACCGGCATTACAATGTGCAAACGGTGGAAGGTCCCGACGATTTCGCCACCATGTACGAGGTGATCACCCGGCGTTACAAGCGTCTGCGTGATGAAGGGGAACCCTTCCCGCAACTTATCATCGTGGATGGAGGAAAAGGTCAGCTAAGCAGCGCCGTTCAGGCCCTGAAGGATCTGGGGCTATACGGGCAGATTGCCATTGCCGGTATTGCCAAACGCCTCGAAGAGATTTACTTTCCCGACGATCCGTTGCCCCTGCATATTGACAAAAAAAGTGAGACACTGAAGGTGATACAGCAGATGCGCGATGAGGTGCACCGGTTTGGCATCACCCACCACCGCAAACGAAGAGATAAAGGAACCCTGAAAAATGAACTGCAATCCATCAAAGGCATCGGACCTGAAACAGCAGAGTTGCTGCTGCGTGAACTGAAGTCGGTGAAGAAGATCAAAGAAGCTTCCCCGGAATTGCTGGAAGATATTGTAGGAAAAGCAAAAGCCCGTCTGGTGCTGGATTATTTCAAATCCTCCTAAACCCATACGAACATTTTAATTGCCGCGGTACAGGAGCCATTTCCATATCTCCTTCCACGTGGCCTTCTTGCCATACATTAAAATACCTGTGCGGTAAATGCGTGCCGCCACCCATGTGGAACCAATGAAGGAAACAATAAGGATCACAACAGAAAGCAGTATCTGCCAGTAGGTTCCTTCTTCCATGAACGGAATACGGGCCATCATGGCTACCGGTGAGGAGAAGGGGATCATCGACATCCACGTAAGCAGGGGCCCGTTGGGTGCGGTGCTTATCTGGGCCTGTGTAATGATGAAGGAGAATACCAGCGGTAAAGAAACCGGAAGGGTGAATTGCTGCAGCTCTGTTTCGCTGTCGACTGCCGAGCCAATGGCAGCAAACAGGGATGCATAAAACAAATAGCCGAATAAAAAATACAACACAAACGAGATGCCCATGGTTCCCAAAGGCAGGGAGGCGATGGTATGCAAAAAGTCGGTTTGCATGGGATTCTGTCCGGTTGGAGGCATCATAGGTCCGCTGGCATTATGCAATTGCATTCCCGAAGAAAGCCATCCCGAAACCACTCCGGTGGCCAGTGACGACAACACCACCCACAGGGCCATTTGGGTAAGTGCCACGAGGGCAATGCCAATAATTTTTCCCATCATGAGCTCAAAAGGTTTCACAGATGAAATGATGACTTCTACAATGCGGTTGGTTTTTTCTTCCACCACACCCCGCATCACCTGGTTGCCATACAGGAAAATAAACAGATAGATGAGGATGCTGGCGGCCAGCCCGATACCGGTGGAAGCACCGGTGCTGCTCTCTTTTATTTGTCCATGGTTCCATTGCCGGGCATCGAGCGTAACCGATACCCTGGCTTTTTCGAGTTGCGGGCCGGTGATGTTGAGTTTTTTCAGGTTGTCGTTATAGATCTTTTCTTCCAGCTTTTGTTCAATGGCCACCTGCTCGGTAAGGCTCAGCGATTCTTTTGTATATACCGATGCCCGGTACTTTGATGCACCGGAATCGGGTGGTGATACCACCAGGCAGGCATCAAATCCTTCAGCTACAAAATCATACCCGGTATCAAAATTCTCGGTGCGATAGGTAAACTGAAAGCGGGCATCATCTTTCCAGGCATTGGTAAAGTATCCGCTGGTATCATACACGCATACGTTCTTGCTGCTCTTTGATTTTTCCTGTGCATAAATGATATAGAAAACCACACCGTAGAAAAGTGCAATAAGCAACGGGGTAACGATCGTCATCACAATGAACGACTTTTTTTTCACCCGTGAAAGGTATTCGCGTTGCAGTACCAGGAGGATTCGTTTGAGCATTCGGCGGTTGTGATTACATTTGAAGCAAAAATAAACTTATCCTATGCAATCGGAAACCTTGTTTCAAAAGCTACAGCACTCTTCGGCCCATGCCTGGAATTTTTTGTCGGGTTTCAGCCATGAAGCATTAAACGCAGCGGCAGGTCCCGGAAAATGGTCGGCGTTGCAGCAGATGCTGCATATTCATAAGTCGGAACGGAGTTTTGTGCTGCTGCTAACCCGAAGCCTGCAGGGCGGCAAACCGCTGAAAGGAAACCCTTTTGCGCTATACCTGAGAAGACTGTACTATTACACCCGCATTAAAGCCGGTACCCGCATTAAAGCACCGAAAGTGGCTGATCCTTCGGCTGATACCGTGTTGAACCCGGAAGAGGTGCGGCATGCGTTTGAGAAGACACGGGAACAGTTAAAGACCCTGCTGGAGTCCATTACGCCGGAGCAACAGAAGAAATACTGGGTAACCCACCCTTTCCTCAAGGAGATGCGGGTAAACGACCTTTTACGGTTCCTGAATTTTCATCAGGCCCATCACCTGAAAAAAGTATACCGCACGGGGAAGCCCTGACAGCCGGGAAGGCACGGGTAAAACCCGATTTCACCGGAAGATTTTTAAGAAATTATGCGTTTGCCGTAACTTTTCCGGCCCAATTCCGTTTAACGTGTATCAAATACCGGTAATGACAGACAAAATTTAGCAAAAGCTGAGTGCATGACCACGGCCGAATATAACAAATGTGTAGACCTATACTCCGATGGCGTGTACCGCTTTATTGTGCACAATATGCGCAACAAGGACGAGGCAAAGGATGTGGTGCAGGATACCTTTGAAAGGTTGTGGAAACACTGCGGTAGTGTGGATTTTGAACGGGCAAAGAGCTATATTTTTCAGATCGCCCACAATGTGATGATCGATAAAATACGCCGGAACAAGAAGAAAGCGGATTTTAATGAAGTGGGCGAACACATGTACAGCTACCGGCAGGAATTTACCGATGCCGAACGCCTGGTGCGGGTAGCCCTGGAGAAGTTACCCGAGATACAGAAAGAGGTGATCCTGCTGCGCGATTTTGAAGGATATGATTACAAAGAGATCGGGAGTATCACTGGGCTCACCGAATCGCAGGTGAAGGTGTATATATTCCGGGCACGAACGTTTTTAAAGAGTTATCTCGGCAGTCTCGAGAATGTGATATGAGCAAGCATCAACCGATAACACGCGGCAACTATGAAACCTTCCTGGTAGATTACTGGGACGGACAGCTATCCCCTGCCCAGACGGAGTTGCTTATGCGTTTTCTGGAAGAAAATCCGGACCTCAAACAACTGTCTGAAGGGGCAGAAGATTTTTCAGTGTCATCCATTGCGGTTTCTTTTGATGAAAAGGCAACCCTGCGAAAGAAAGAGGTGAATGAGAACAGTATTGATGATTTCCTGGTGGCCGAACTGGAAGGCGAACTGATGCCGCATCAGGAGAATGAACTGAAGCGTTTTCTTGCTGCATTTCCAGCCTATGAAAAAGACCGTAAGCTGTATGCTTTGACCCGCGTGAAAGCCGATACATCACTGGTGTTCCCTTTCAAAAGGGCGTTGAAGAAAGGAGTGCTCGTTCCCCTATGGATCCAATACAGTAGTGTCGCTGCCGCCGCCTGCATCATTCTGGCGCTGAGTGTTTGGAACCTGAACCCGGCGGGCCCTGGAAATACACAGGACCTGGCCCTCTCAAGCACCATGGATATAGTTCCTGCCGAGAACGGGAATAAAGCCGCTTCCGTTACTCCGGTACCGGCCCCGGTGAAAACACAAAAGACACAGATCTATACGGCATCGGTGGTAACACCAAACCACAGTACAAAAAAAGAGCAGAACCATATTCCGTCAACCCATACGCCTTCTTCCCGCAACGATATCAGTGTGCCGGTGATCACCACCACCGACGGGGATAACTTCTCATCCTACAGCAAAACCCGCCGTCCGGACGATTATTCCGAAGCCCTGGCCGGTAATTATACCCAGCCGGTTCCCGGTAATGAAAGCAACGAATCCCTGCAGCC
The DNA here is from genome assembly GCA_044228315.1 of Bacteroidia bacterium. GTDB lineage: Bacteria > Bacteroidota > Bacteroidia > UKL13-3 > UKL13-3 > CAINMV01. The sequence goes on from JBGAVF010000028.1 coordinate 10,184, forward strand.
GGTATTAAAAAAATCAGATCGTTCGGCCGCACGTTCCGTAAAACGTAAGCTAAGCCAGTTCACCTCGTTTGCGCTGGAACGGGTCATTACCGATCCTTCGTTTACCCGTCAGATCGATGATGATGCATTGAGTCCGAAACTAAAAGTAGCGGCTGCTCTTGCCTTTGCAACCGGCAAGGCATCGAATGGAAAAGTGAATGTGGAAACGATCCCGGATGATGACGGATCACTGGCCGCTATGTCGTTCCGTAGCGGTAAATACAATTACACCAAGAAATTTTAAGGAAGCGGACGAATCCGGTTCACATCAACTGTACTCCATGAGGTAGGCCTTGATGAAGGTATCGAGGTCCCCGTCCATGACGCGTTGTACATCACTGGTTTCAATACCGGTGCGGAGGTCCTTCACCAGCTTGTAGGGGTGAAACACATAGTTCCGTATCTGAGAGCCCCATTCTATTTTCTTCTTGCCTGCCTCTACCTTGGCCCGGGCTTCGTTGCGTTTGCGCAATTCAATTTCATACAACTGCGATTTCAGCATCTGCATGGCCCGTTCTTTATTGGCTACCTGTGAGCGTTCCACCTGACACACCACCACAATACCGGTAGGCTTGTGGGTGAGCTGCACTTTGGTTTCCACCTTGTTTACATTTTGTCCGCCGGCCCCTCCGGAGCGGGAGGTTTGCATTTCAATATCTGCTTCCTTCAGGTCAATTTCTATGGTATCATCGATCACGGGATAGGTATATACCGAGGCGAATGAGGTGTGTCGTTTGTTGGCCGAGTCGAACGGACTCAGGCGCACCATGCGGTGCACACCGCTTTCCCCTTTGAGATAGCCGTAGGCAAATTCCCCGTCGATTTGCAGGGAGGCCGATTTAATGCCGGCCCCGTCGCCCCATTGCAGGTCGAGCTGGGTCACCTTGTATTTGTGTTTTTCGGCATACATGGTGTACATACGCATCAGCATCTCGGCCCAGTCCTGACTTTCGGTACCACCGGCACCCGGATTGATATTGATGATGCAACTTAACTGGTCCTCTTCACTCTTCAGCATATTTTTAAATTCCAGGGCTTCGATCACTTCCAGGGTGCGGGCATAGGATTGATCCATTTCGGTATCGTCCACATCGCCGGCCACATAAAAATCCCAGAGCACCAGCATGTCTTCGAAGGCCGACTTTACCTGCGCATATTCATCGGTCCATACTTTTTTCTGCTTGATCTGTTTCAGCAATACCTCAGCCGCTTTCGGGTCGTCCCAGAAACCGGGAGCATGGGATCGCTCTTCTTCTTCCCGTATCTGCTCTAACTTGCCTTCAATATCGAGGTAACGGTGAAGGTCTTCCACACGGGTTTTCAGGTCTTTTAACTGTACGTCGGTCATAATTTTTTCCGCCGGCAAAAATACTCCCTTTACATGGAATTGCCTACACATGATTTACCGGTGGTTGAGTTCACTTGTCCACCTCAGGAGGATCGAAACCACCAGAGAGAGGTGAAAAGTAAAGCGTGAAGGGTAAAGCGAAGACTTATTGGTGGTTGAGTAAATCGAAACCACCGGTGGAATGTAAAAAGTAAAATCAAGGATTCTGCATGTAGGGGCCGGTCGAGACCGGCCCTACGAAATGAATTCCAATGAGATTACTGCCTCGTTTTAGCTGACGTCTTTTTGTAAATTTCTCGCAGAGCACGCGAGAACGCAGAGCCCGGATGATGGCTATCGGTAGGAAGGAGAATATTTATTCATCATTCTCCTTCCTAAACTTTGACAATAAAAAGCAAAGAGTAAAGCGAAGGCTCCCGATTAGGGTTGGCCCCTATCACATACACATTTTACGCTTCACTTTTTACTTTTCACATTTCACTTTATTCAAGATACTCTGCGCTTTCGAGAGTAACGCCTTATTATCATTCATTCAAAAAATTTTACGATTCCTTCGCATGCCCTCCCTTTTATAATACCTATCTTTGCGCCACCTATGAATGTAACAGAAAAACCCGAAACCTACCGTGCTATTGACCTTGAAGAACGCTACGGAGCGCATAATTACCATCCGCTTCCGGTAGTTCTCGACCGGGGCAAGGGCGTTCATTTGTGGGATATTGAGGGCAAGGTGTATTACGATTTTCTTTCGGCATACAGCGCTGTGAACCAGGGACATTGTCATCCCCGCATCATCGATGCCCTGATCGATCAGGCGAAATTATTAACGATCACGTCCCGTGCCTTTCATAATAACCTGTTGGGAGAATACGAGTTGTTTATCTGCAAATACTTCGGGTACGAAAAAGTACTTCCGATGAACACGGGCGTGGAAGGCGGTGAAACGGCCCTGAAGCTGGCCCGGAAATGGGGCTATCAGGTAAAAGGCATCCCCGCCAATAAAGCCAAAATTATTTTTGTGGAAGGCAACTTCTGGGGACGTACTCTGGCTGCCGTATCCAGCAGCACCGACCCGAAAGCCTTTGAAGGCTTTGGCCCGTATATGCCCGGTTTTGAGATCATACCCTACAATGATCTGGAGGCTCTGCGCAAAGCGTGCAGTGACCCGAACGTGGCCGGTTTTATGTTTGAACCCATACAGGGAGAAGCCGGTGTGATCGTTCCCAACAAAGGATACCTGCAAGGCGTACGCGATATCTGCACCGAAAAAAATGTGCTGATGATCGCCGATGAAATACAAACCGGACTGGGCAGAACCGGCAAAATGCTGGCCTGCGACTGGGAAAGTGTGAAACCCGATATCCTGATCCTTGGTAAAGCCCTGAGCGGAGGTGTGCTACCGGTGAGTGCTGTACTGGCGAATGATGAAATAATGCTTACCATTCATCCGGGAGAACATGGCAGCACCTACGGCGGAAACCCCCTGGCCTGCGCTGTGGCCGTGGCCGCACTCACCGTGTTGAAAGAAGAATGCCTGCCGGAGAATGCCATGAATATGGGCAGTGTATTCCGCGCCCGCATGAAAAAAGTGGATGTGCCTTTTATTAAAGAAATCCGTGGCAAAGGACTTCTCAATGCCGTTGAAATTGATCCGGAGAAAGTGAAATACTCGGGCTATGATATTTGTGTGAAGCTGATGGAGAACGGGTTACTGGCAAAACAGACCCACGAAAACACCATCCGGTTCGCACCGCCGCTTACCATTTCGCGCAAGCAAATGGAAGATGCCTGCGACATCATTGAGGAAACGTTTTTAAGTCTTATATAATTCTCTTTTTACTATGTCGTTTCGTTGGGCGCAACCCCTCATCCTTTTTTTGGTGGCATCGGGTATGCTGCTGGTGATGGCCTTTCATAAGCCGGTTCCGCTGCATACACAAACCAAACTGAAAAGCGTTGACAGCCTGGTACAAACGGCAAAGATCGTAGTACTCGACTACTGGTTCATAGGTTGCGCACCCTGCCGTAAAGCCATTCCTTCTATCGATTCCCTATCGCTCGTATATAAGAACAAGCCGGTGCGGTTTTATGGATTGAATTCCATCGACGATGAAGAAACCATGCATGCCTTTCATGAAAAAGAGAACCTGCATTACACCACCTTTGCCATAGCCCCCGAACTTCCTTCTAAAGAACGCGTGTTCGAGTATCCCTGCATCCTCATTTATAAGAACGGGAAACGGGAATTTACACTGGAAGGTTTTACCATCCTGATGCCTTCCCAGCTCAGTGCGAAAATTGATGAAATGCTGAAATAGCCATTACGGTTTTGCAGCCTTTCACGGAGGCCTCCTGATTTTATTCATCGGCCAAAAACCCTAACTTCGCGCACTTTTCAACCTCTGCTTTAATATTATGCTTCGATCACATACCTGCGGTGAATTACGTATACAACATGCCGGAACCCCGATAACCCTTTGCGGTTGGGTGCAACGTATCCGGAATATGGGTGGCCTCACCTTTATTGACCTGCGCGACCGGTACGGAATTACCCAGCTCTCCTTCAACATGGAACGGGATGCGGCCCTGTGCGAATCGGCCCGTAAGCTGGGCCGTGAGTTTGTGCTGCAGGCCGAAGGCACCGTGGTGGAACGTGAAAACAAAAACAACACCATCCCCACCGGTGACATTGAGATCGTGGTTACTTCTTTTAAAATTCTGAATGTGTCGGCCACACCTCCTTTCACCATTGAAGATGAAACCGACGGAGGTGATGAACTGCGTATGAAATACCGGTATCTGGATCTTCGGCGCAACGAGGTGCGTGAGAAACTGCAGCTCCGGCATAAGATATCGCAGGAAACCCGCAACTACCTCGATGCACAGCAGTTCATTGAAGTGGAAACCCCGGTGCTGATCAAATCGACTCCGGAAGGGGCCCGCGACTTTATTGTTCCTTCACGCATGAACCAGGGACAGTTCTATGCCCTGCCCCAGTCGCCCCAAACGTTCAAGCAGCTTTTGATGGTGGCCGGATTCGACCGGTATTATCAGATCGTGAAATGCTTCCGCGATGAGGACCTGAGAGCCGACCGTCAGCCCGAATTCACGCAGATCGATTGTGAGATGAGTTTTATTGAACAGGAAGATATTTTAAATATGTTCGAAGGACTGGTGAAGCATTTGTTCCACGCCGTGAAAGGCATTGATATTGCCGGATTGCCCCGCATGACCTATGCCGATGCCATGAAATATTATGGCTGCGACAAACCCGATACCCGCTTTGGCATGCGTTTCAGCTACCTTACGGAGATCGTTCAGAACAAAGGGTTCAAAGTATTCGATGATGCCGAATGTGTGATCGGGATCACCGCGAAAGGCTGTGCATCCTATACCCGCAAACAACTCGATGAACTCACCGAATGGGTGAAAGATCCGAAGCGGGGCATGGGAGGTCTGATCTATGTTCGTTGTGAAAACGGCACGTTTAAATCGTCGGTCGACAAGTTCTATCCTCCCGATGCATTAAAAGCCTGGGCAGATACTTGCGAAGCCACCGACGGGGACCTCATACTGGTACTCAGCGGCAACACCGCCAAGGTACAAAAGGCCATGGGCGACCTGCGATTATTGATGGGCGAGCGTTTGGGACTGCGCGACAAAAACACGTATTCCCCGTTGTGGGTGATCGACTTTCCTTTATTGGAATGGAACGAAGAAGAGAACCGCTTCTTTGCCATGCACCATCCGTTCACTTCCCCCAAACCCGAAGACATTCCGTTGCTCGCTACCGATCCCGGTGCCGTGCGGGCCAATGCCTACGATATGGTGATCAACGGAGTGGAAGTAGGCGGAGGCAGCATCCGTATCTTCAACAAAGAACTGCAGTCGCAGATGTTCGACCTGCTCGGCTTCACCAAAGAAGAAGCACAGCATCAGTTTGGATTTCTGATGAATGCTTTTGAATTTGGTGCACCGCCCCACGGGGGACTGGCCTTTGGCTTCGACCGGCTGTGTTCGTTGTTCGGAGGCAGTGAGACCATTCGCGATTATATTGCTTTCCCGAAAAACAATTCGGGACGCGATGTGATGATCGATGCGCCGAGTACCATTGCTCAAAAGCAGTTGACCGAACTCGGTATCGGCATCAGCGCCCCGGCAGCGAAAGACTAGCCAACAACTTTCCTTTTATTATACGTGCCTATGTTTGTTTCCGTAAGGAAGCAGAAGGGCATTCTCTTTTCTTTACGGCACAAATAATACGGGGTTGCTTCGCATTTTATTTACCTTTGAATCATCACCCTTTTTATGGATCAGAACAACAAACTTGAAAATCTGGATGCCTTCCGGGCCATTGCGTGCTGGGCCGTGTGCCTGTATCATGCTGCCTTCATACTCAGCACACATTATCCATCGGTGATGCCGGTGCTCAACTGGGGGCAGGAAGGGGTGTATGCATTCTTTGTGATCAGTGCGCTGGTACTTTCCTGGTCCATGGCCCAGGGCAACTATCAATGGCCGCATTTTGGTAAGTTCCTGTTGAAACGATTCATCCGTTTGTATCCGCCCCTCATCGTTTCCATAGTACTGTGGCTCGGGTATTTTTTTCTTGGCAGCGGAACCCTCACCAAAGAGGTGATCAATGCCGCCATCGACAGTACCTTTATGCTGGTGCCTTTCAAAGACTCCCACTGGATCAACAATCTGTACTGGACCATCTTTGTTCTTTTTGAGTTTTATATCTTCCAGGCTCTGGCCTATCCCTTGCTTTCCAATGCCAACGCATGGATCCGCAGGCTTGCCTTGGTTATTACATTGTTGCTCACTTTTGTACAGCCACTTTTTTTATCCGGCTTTAAGGACATAAAAATTCTTCTCTTCTTCCATCTTCCCATCTTCAGTATGGGGCATTTGCTTTTCCTGTACCTCAAAAAGATCATCGGCACGGTGGAGTTTGTGATCGAGTTCCTGCTGTGTATGGGGGCCTGTGCACTTCTCACCGGGTATGTGTATGGCATGGGATACCATATTCTCATTGCAGCCACCCTTATCTGTCTGGGCATACTCTTCGTAAAGTCACCACCGCGCTGGTTAAGCTTCATCGGAAAAATTTCCTATTCCTTTTATCTGGTGCATGGGGTGGTGATCTATACCACCATTTACTATCTCAACCATTTTAAAGAAACCCCTGCCGGTGCTTTGATCACCTTTTTTCTGATACAGGGTATTGCGATATTCTTTTCATGGCTCTTTTATCTGGCGGTGGAAAAACCTTCATCCGGCTGGGGCAAAAAAATAAATTACCGCCCGAAGAGTTAGTCAACGCATCTTCTATTTTCCTTCCTTATTAAATGAAGCGTATCCTTTTATTTGTGGCCATTGAATCGGAGTTGCCGGCATCGGTATTGCCCGAAGGGGTGGAGCTCCATTACACCGGTGTGGGCAAGGTGAATGCCGGTATTATAGCCGGCAGTGTACTTAAAGGTATTGACCCTGAGCATTCACTGGTGATGAACTACGGCTCGGCCGGTTCCGTGCATTATGCAAAGAACACACTGGTACGGTGCACCCGTTTCGAACAGGGAGATATGGATGCCCGCCCATTGGCCGAGAAAGGCATAACGCCCTTTGATGAGCTGGTATATCCGCATATTGAATCGGGCACTCTTTCATTCGCTGAAGAAGGGGCGATCTGCATTACCCAGGATATCTTCAACGAATCGCCCCAATCGGTTGCCGATATGGAAGCCTATGCCATTGCCAAGGCCTGTAAAATATTCGGTCACCGGTTTGTGGCGTACAAATTCATCAGCGACGACGGAGGTGCCGAGGACTGGCAGCAGAATCACAACCGGGGTGTTGAATTGTTTCTGCAGGAACTCAAAAAACTTTTATAGCTATTACTGCCCGGCAGCAGATTCTTCGTACGGAACAGAGAAGAATTGGTGTGTGGACAGCTCAAGAGCTACCAGCGCTCCGAATCCCGGATTTTCCTTGTACACGCAGCCGGCATCGAGGTTTACAGCCGGGGTGTTCTTTTGTGAAAGGATATGATCCAGTGGCTTAGGTGTATGCCCATGCACGAGGATGCGGCCTCCCGTTTTTATTGCATCCACTTCAAACTGCCTTATCCAAAGCATGGCCCGGGCATCAGAAAAAATATCGTCTTCGGTAAAATTCAGTCCGGCGTGCACCAGAATATACGATTCAGTTTCGGCATACAACCGGGTAGATGCAAAAAATGTTTTGTAACGATCCGGCATCTCCGTATAGGAGGTGATGCCAAAGCTATCGAGGGTGGTGTTGCCTCCGTTGCGGATCCAGAGGGCGAAATGTTCCTCGCTGTGCCCCGAGTCCATCATCAGCTGTTCGTGGTTGCCACGCAGGGTCACGGTATGGCAGCCCTGTTGTTGCAGAGAGTGGATGAGGTCGATCACCCCTTTGCTGTCGGGGCCTCGGTC
>JBGAVF010000348.1:0-2142 GCA_044228315.1 Bacteroidia bacterium
AACAGCATGCAGACTACCTGCCTATGTACTATCAGCTGGGCAAGTTGTATGAACGCAAACAAAAAACGGACCTGGCCATTCAAACCTACGAAGAAGGCATGGTGGTGGCCTCGCATCAAAAGGATATGCACACCAGGAGCGAACTGCAGTCGGCACTTGATGACCTGTATTGAACAAAATAAAACTTTTAGCAGGAATTAAAACCAACCCCGTACATTTGCACCTTCAAAAGAAATTATGCGTCTGACCCGAATCCTAATCCTTGTTGCGCTGATCCTGCTTTCGGAATATGCAGGGGCACAATGCCCAATGTGCAAGAAAGCCATTGAAACCGGTATGAAAGAAGGAAGTACTGTGGCCAAAGGACTTAACTCTGGTATCCTTTACCTTATGGTGTTGCCGTTTCTTTCATTCGCTACCTTTGGGTTCTTTTTCTGGAAGAAAGCCAGGAAAAACTAATTCTTCCCTTCTTTTTTTAAACATACCTCAACCCTCCGGGCACTGATTGATTTCAATCGGTTATTTTTACATTCCTATATTTTCTCACACCATGGATTTTAATAAAAAATTTGAAGAAGAACTCGCCAAGCTTAATGCAAAACAACGGGAAGCCGTTGATGCTATTTACGGTCCGGTGATGGTGATCGCCGGTCCCGGAACAGGAAAAACGCAGATCCTTGCATCACGCATTGGAAATATCCTTCGTAACGATGCCACCCATGCAAATCCTGAAAACATTCTGTGCCTTACCTATACCGATGCCGGTGCTATAAATATGCGGCAGCGTTTGCTCTCACTAATTGGCCCCGACGCATACCGGATCTCGATCAATACATTTCATGCCTTCTGTAATTCTGTAATACAGAGCAATGATGAATACTTCAATGCCCGAACCATGCAGGTACTGAGTGATCTTGAGAAATCGGAAGTACTGGTAGAACTGATTCAACAAATCCCCTCGGGAAACAAACTGAAACGATATAAAGGAGATGTGAATTATGATGCTCCGCGATTGATAAAACTGTTCGAGGAAATGGAAAAAGAAGGCTGGACCGTGGACCATGTTCAGCATCACATTCAACAACGAATTAACCACCTGAAAGAAGATCCGGAATTTCGTAACAAACGAAAACCGGATGAGCTAAAGAAAACCACTATCGACGAGATCAACCGCTATGAACAGTCGATGGATGCAGCTACCCTCTTCCCGCTTTTTCAGGCGTTGCTCAAAAAACGTCAGCGGTATACCTATCAGGAAATGATTTTATGGGTAATAGATGCTTTCCGTAAAAATGATTTTCTGCTTGGCCGGTATCAGGAACAATTTCAGTATCTGCTGGTAGATGAATACCAGGATACGAACGGCGCACAGAATGAATTGTTATGGCTGCTAACCGGTGATGACCCCACTGCGAATATTTTTGTGGTAGGCGACGATGATCAGGCGATTTACCGTTTTCAGGGAGCCAGCAGTACAAATATGCTGGCATTTCTGCAACGCTATGAGGGCAATGTAAAACAAATTGTTCTCACCGATAATTACCGGAGTACCCAGCCAATTCTGGATGCTTCACGTCACCTGATCACGAACAATACCGATCGCCTCAGCAATTATATTCCCGAAATTATAAAACACCTGGAATCGAAAAGTGACTTCAACACCGTGCTTCCGCCAGCCGTGATTACCTATGCCAATGAAGCACAACAAACCATTTGTATAGCAAATGAAATTGAACGCCTGAAAGAGCAACAGTATCCGCTCCAGGATGTTGCTGTTATTTACCGGAATAATAAGGAAGCTGATACCCTGACACGGTATTTTGAAGCCAACCGAATTCCTTACAGGATTCGAAAAAGTGTGAACCTGCTGCATGAGAATTTTATTGTAAAACTGATCTCTGTTCTCCGGTATATTGAAGGTGAGTCGAGCCTGCCCGGAAGCAGCGATCATTTACTTTTCGAGATCATGCATTATGATTTCTTTGATATTGAGCCCTTGGATATTGCAACTCTTTCGGTTGAAATGCATGCTGCCCGAAAGGCCGGAGAAACATTGCTCTGGAGAAATAAGATCCAGACAGTTTCAAATGATACCGATTCAAAACGGGCCATTCGTAGGCTGAGTGACGATATTGAATACTG
>JBGAVF010000349.1:0-2132 GCA_044228315.1 Bacteroidia bacterium
CGACGGTTCTCCATGAAGAGAAGTCAGTGCAATAAAGTTGTTGTGTAAAACCGGCAGAACCGGTCAATACAGCGCGGATTTCCGGTGTCAGTGCGTTATCAAAAGAAGGCGCACTTTCTCACAATCCAAAAGGAATGTTGCATTGAGAAATGAGGACCGGATGTATGGTTACACGGAAGGGGGATGGAAAACGCCGGGTCTGTTGTTTTGTGGCAAATATCCGGGATAGAAAAAAAGTGTGGCAGCGCTTGTGCTGATGCAGATGACTTCAGGAACCTGTTTCTTTTCGGTATACCATTGAACTTCTGTTTTTTCTTTGAATGCGTTCGTCGGAAGCGTATTGCTTTTGTCTTCCTGATTCATTTGTTTCATTAAATGGCATTTCCCGTTACAATGCATTTTGGGCCTGCTTTTGTTCTCGCAATACGTGCGGGTGATGTACTCTTTATTCACTTCATACTGGGTGAAGAGTACCAGTTTACTGAAGGTTTGCATCAAAACACCGGTAAGCAATAGTATGGAAATGAGTTGTTTCAAACGCAGGAAATATACAGGACAAATATATCCTTAATTGCCGGCCGACAACCATGATATCCATCATGTAATGCAAGAAAAGTCAGGATATTTATTCCGGTTTTAGTACAGCCAAACCAAAGCCGGTTCTGCCATAACCGTTTCCGTTGTAAAGCATGTATTTCTTGTTTTGGAAGTGGAATACAAACGGATAACAGATCATTTCCGAGTCCCAGCCGGTAGGTGAAACATCCAGGTTAACCAGTTCGTCTTTTCGTATCCAGTGTTCACCATCGGCCGACTCTGCATATCCTATGCGGTAGGTTTCCCCTTTGGGGCCGCCACGGTACGAAAACCACATTTTATAGATGCCCTCTTCCTTCAGCACACGCGGAACCGAAATGGCATACTCATTTTCATACCGGAAATTGATGGCAATTGTACCTTTTCGGTCCCAGTCAATACCGTTGTGAGAAGTGGCGTATTTTATATGATATCGGTGTATCAGGGTATTGTTTTTCTCTTCCCAGCCTACACAACTCAGATACCAGATCTTATATATCCCCCCGTCTTCCATTACATGGCAAGAGGCTACAAAATAAGGTTCGTCCCTACTGCGATCGAGCACCGGTCCCTCATATTGTTTTACAAATGTTTTGCCTTTGTCGGTGCTCAGGGCAAGGCCTATTGCATTGCGGAAAGGTACCGTAACCCCAAGGTTCCAGCCAATATAATACATCCATAAGGTATCTTCTTTTTCCAGAATGCAGGTGGGCATTATGCCACTGTCGTCGAAAGTACCTGCCTGCCCCAGGGGCATAGTGATTTTTACAGGAGCAGAAACAGCTGTGAGTGTTTTGAAATTGTAATCGATGAAAAAAGGAATGGATCTGTTTTGCGAATCGCGTGTGCTGAAGAATATACGCATCACCTCATCGTTGAGCCAATAGCCGCAAGGTACAGCAGCATAGGTGCTGTGCCTGTCCGCATCGGGGAATTCAAATAGCAGTCCTTTCTTTTCCCAGTGTTGCATGTTACTTGCCTTTTGTGTTCAGATATATGGCTTCACCCCAGGCTGGGAATCGGTTTTCTCCCTGATAGAGTTCGTGGTAGATCACAAAATCCTTTTTAAATCCATACGATGCCATCAACTCATCCATGGTGTTTTCACTGATGAAGTTCTCGTAAAGCGCAATACATTGCACCTCTACCACTACAGCATCGAAATGTTGTATGGAGCCGGCGGCTCCTTTAAGTGCAAGAAAGTCGGCTCCCTGAATATCGGAAACGAGAATGTTATAATTCAGGAGGTCAATGTTTTTCTCTTTTACCAGATGGTCTATGGTAACTGCCGGAACGGTTAGTGTTTGTGACGTTTTGAGTGAAGTGACAATGGAATCGAACTTGTCCATTTTTAAAATACTGCTCGACTCCAGTCCGGTGCGGCTCTCATGTATATGAAAATCGATGCTGCCGTTGGTGTCGCATACCGCATAGTTGAACACGTTAATATCCGGTTGACCGTTGAACTCCTTTTCAATTTCCCGGCACAAATCGGGATTGGCTTCAACCAGAACGATATGCTTATACCCAAACTCCCGGTAGTATTTTACCTCTTC
>JBGAVF010000350.1:0-2117 GCA_044228315.1 Bacteroidia bacterium
GGGAGTATTCACTTCCACTTTTAATCCTTCCTTAATACTTTCGGTGCAGGCTGGATTATACCGGCCATTGATTTTGCATGTACACGTGCGGCAGGTGCCAAGAGGCGGATCGATATGCTTGAAGTAACACAGCGAAGGAATGAAGACTCCGTTTTCCCTGGCAGCATCCACAAGGTTACTGCCTTCTTCGGCTTCATATTTTTTTCCGTCAATCCAAAAGGTGCAGGTTGCCATGAGATTTAAGGTTTATAGCGTTCGTATTCAGCAACAGCGTTCGTATGATCAAATTTTCGATAGGTACTATTATCGGTGGTTGCAAAGCGGCTCGCGAAATAGTCATTGAATTTTTCGATGGACTGAATGACTGAATTGCTGGCCGTTTTACCGAGTCCGCACCGACTGGTAGTTTTCATAATGGTGCCCCAGTTTCTCAATTCTTTGAGGTCATTCATATCAGCTAATCCATTTTTAAATCGTTCCAACTTGCGTTGAATGATAAAGTTTCCAGCCCGGCAAGGAGTGCACACACCACACGACTCGTGTTTGAAAAAGCTTGAAAAGTTTAGGAGGATATGAACCAGGTCGCGATGACTATTAAAGATCATGAAGGAACCGCCACACCGAATATCTTTTTGCGCCATTAAATCCAGCATGGAAATACGCCTGTACTTTTCCTTAACGGAGATGCATTCACCGGAGGGTCCACTTACCTGAATAAAGAACGGATCTTCGGCACCGCATTGATCCAGTAACTCGGCTACCGTCATGCCCCACTCAATTTCATAGATGCCCGGAAGTTTACAATCTCCGGAAAGACTGATCAATTTAGTGCCTGGCGAACCCGGCATGCCACGTTTGAGATATTCGAAAGATCCCAGTTGCAGCAGGCGTGCTACCGAGGCAAACGTTTCAACGTTATTAACAACCGTAGGAAGTTGGAGATATCCTTTCTCTACCGGGTAGAACCATTTCGTTCTGGGTTCACCGCGTTTCCCTTCCAGCGATTCTAGCAATGCGGTTTCTTCACCACACACATAAGCACCGGCCCCAACCTCTACACGAATATCAAAGGTGAATCCTTTGATTCCACCTGCATCCGCACCAAGCAAACCAGTATCATGAAATGCCTGGATTTCAGTTTCCAGTTTGTGCACGAGCCAGCGGTATTCGCCCCGTAGATAAATGATTCCATATTCCGCACCCACGGTATATCCGGCAATCACCATTCCTTCCAGCACAGAACCCGGTTGATTGTTTAGTAAAACCCGGTCTTTAAATGTACCTGGTTCACCTTCATCGGCATTGCAAACAATAAACTTAGGATTGTCTTTATAGGATCTGCAGGTATCCCATTTCTTTCCGGTAGGAAAGAAAGCCCCACCACGACCAGCAAGTTCTGAAATGCGAAGTTGTTCGATGACACCATCGGGTCCAAGGCCTGATAGTTTTTTAATTGCTTCACCCCGTGTGTAGGGAGCAAAGAAAATGGTCCGGTTGTTGGCGGGTGTATATCGGATGTTATCCTGCGGCTCATCGCAAATTTCTTCGGGCGATTTTCCTTGTTTCAGTTTTTGTATAATCTCTTTTACTTTAAGGGCGTTCAGATTAGTGAACGGAAAGAAGTCGATCAAGGCAGCGGGTTCCTGATCGCTTAAGCCAATACAGGGTGTTGCATACAGCCCAAACGTTCCGGTTGCATCAACACCGTTAAGATGAGCACCCGTTTCGCGTTCAAAGGTCTCTTTCATTCGCTCGAATCCCTTCAGCTCTGAAATGATACTATTATTGATATATATGGTATGCTTACCTGCTGGTTGCTGGTGAAAGAAGTGATAAAAGGAAGCTACACCCGCTATTTCAATTTCGGAAAGCTGATATTGGGCTGAAAGTTTCTTTACGGATTCTTCCGAAATACAACCTTCCTGCAATTGATACTGCCAAAGTTCAGAAAGGAGGTGGGAGCGAACCGGCTCCACAGAAAAGTGTTTTTTTTGTGCGGAATGAGTGCTCATAATTAGCCGTTTTAATGCTATGAAGATGAGCGTTTTAATCCTTGGGAAGTATGACGAAAGTCATGCAACCGATTGCCATTCAGCGATATAAATTGTCGAAATAGT
>JBGAVF010000351.1:0-2534 GCA_044228315.1 Bacteroidia bacterium
ATATCTTCAACCGTGTCTTGTTTTATGTTAGTAAAGGCAACGGCAACATCACCATTGTATATAGTGCTATTCTCAGCATGGTTTTGTTATATCTGGCCAGTTTGGTAACCAACCAGGAGCTGGAATAAAAACAGCGATTGTTTGATTCACTGCCTTGTTTAAATTACATACTTTGTCCGAAAGTAAGCAGGTTATGGTCGGGGTCGAGAATTGAAAATTCTTTTTGCCCCCACGGTTTTATTTGCAATGCGCCATTGGGGTGAATAACTACCTTCTTTTCGAGAAATGAACTGTAAAGCTCGTCGATGGCATTGGTTCGGATATACACCTGACCGTAATTTTCCAGTGGGTCAAGGGTTTTGTGTTCAAAAAAATGAAGTTGAACTGCCTCTTTCTGAACCATCAGATACGCATCAAAGCCCGGATCACCGAATTCCTGAAACCCTAACAGGTCAATATAAAACTCCCGGGTCAGGGCTTTATTGCGCATGGGCAATTTGGGATTCACGGCTGTAAGCATAGAAAATAATTATATGAATTTGAAAAGAAGGCTAAACAAATAATACACCCCGAAATCCCCGGGCTGCGTAATACGATTCAGCTCCGTTGTGATACATAAATACGGTATTGTACCGGCAGTCGCAAAAGATGGCGCCTCCCAGCTTACGAATATCATCCGGTGTTTTTACCCAGCTCGACGTCTTTGTATCAAACATTCCCAACTTTTGAAGTTCGCGGTATTGGGTTTCCGATAATACTTCAATGCCCATTTCTTCGGCCATTTCAATCACATTGCCACGTGGCTTGTTCTCTTTTCTGGAATCCAGTGCCTGTCGGTCGTAGCAAAGACTTCTGCGTCCTTTCGGGCTTTCTGCCGAACAATCAATAAAAATGTACTCGCCGGTTTTAGGATTAAAACCAGTTACATCGGGTTCTCCACCGGTGACCTCCATTTCGTTCAGAGACCATAATTTACCGTGGTTCGCTTCCAGTTTGGCGTATATGCTATCCCATGCTATTCCCGGGTGGCGTTTTTTATTCTTCTCAAAACGATCTTTTAATGTGGCAATGAGCTCGTTTCGTTGTTGTGTACTCAGCTTATTCATGGATCCCATAAAAAATTATTGATACAGATTTCCCTTTTATTCTTTTAAAAACATCTTCCGATGCCCACCACATATCGCATAGCAAAATTGTTTGTGCTCGCCGGCGACGGGCTGATGAGCACCGGAAAGTCGATACGTATGGTGAGGGGCCGTATTTCACTCAGGAACCAGAATCGTTTTATGTTCAGGGCGGTTCCCAATCCGGCATCTGTGCGGAAGGCATTTGCAAAAAACCATTGGCCGGTGGCTTTACGGTCGGCAATATAACCGGCATCGGCAAAAGCATATACATCCAACCCCAAATAGTCTTTCAGTTTTTTAGGATGAATATTGAAGAGCCTTTCAAAATCCAGTTCCAGCATTGATGGCAGCCCCGCTGTTACCCATGAACAATCGGTACTGATTAACCGTATCACCCACCGGAGCCAGGTAGCCGGCGAATCCACGAATATTCAGGCCTCCGCCTTGCTGAAAATGATTGACATTGGCTCCGTAACCCAGCCAGTCGCTTGGAATGAAACCAATACTGCGGGTGAACTTGCTTTCCATCATACTTTCATTGTTGGCTCCGGCCAGCATCAGGCGGCTTTCCAGCGGATGTGTACCAATACCATACTGAATAAACGAACGAACCTTCAGGTCGAACTTTCGCTTGGTGATATTGTCAACGCGGGTAAAACTGATGTTGCCATACAGGTGGTTGCTTCCCATCGCCGAGCTGCGGAAGTTCAGATTCTGATTGGCATACCCCCATCCGTAATTTTGGGTATTATAAAATCCGGCGTTGATGAAATTGTTCCATAATCCGGAGATCCACAATTCAGGGTAGTTGAGATATCCTTTCTCCCAGCTTTGCCCCCGGTAAAGTGTATTGTAATTGATATATAGGTTCAGTTCCCCAAGCCGTTTATCGAGACCGATGCGGTTTGCAAACAACCCATCCAGATACCGGGAAGAAATATTCCACGAGAAATCCCGGCCCAGGGCATCACGGTATGCTACCCGGTAGGAGAGGTGGTTGTGCTTGTCGATGATGCGCCCGGTGTTTTCTTCAAACTCTTTTACATGGCGCATGATACCTGAATTCCACCATACAGTGGCATCCCAGTTTTCCTGCCGGTTCATATAGTTACTGCTTACATGAAGCCCCAGCTTTAATCCGTCGTTGGCATTACCCCAGATATCGGGCCTCCATTTTACTTCATTGTGTTAAAAATCGCCGGGGTTGAGTATCTGATGATCGAACGTAAGAACATACGGACAACGAAGCGAGTTGTTGGTGCGGTCAATATCGGCCAGTCGGTGGCTCGGGTCGATCTCTACATTTTTAATACCTCCCGGTATGCTTACCGTGCAGGTGTAGGTGGGCTGTAATAAGTCCCAGCCTTTCCAGTACGGCAGCACGGTAGCATTGGTTTGTTTTACGAA
>JBGAVF010000352.1:0-2076 GCA_044228315.1 Bacteroidia bacterium
CCTTCATAAGCCACGCTCAGCTGCTTTGCATTCTTCACTGTTCCGAACCGGGTGGTACGGTTCTGAGGAATGCTGAGGTAATTGTTATATCCTCCGTACCCCAGCCAGCTTACATTCCAACGGGCACTCATTCGATACGACAGCAGACTTTGAAAATCCTGAAAAAGCGTTTGGTATTCACCTTTGGTTTCGAGGGAATTTAATAACAGCTGATTTCGGCGCAACCGATATCCTGCCAGCCAGGTGAAGCGCTTGTCTTTTGAAATACCTTCGTTATGCACCGATAAACCCAGCAATCCCAGACTCACGGTGGTGCGTAAGGCAGTTGGCTCATTATATTTTATGTCGAGTACCGATGAAAGTTTGTCTCCGTATTTCGCTTCAAAACCACCGGCACTGAAACTGATGTTTTTGATCAGGTCGGGATTGATAAAGCTGAGACCTTCCTGCTGCCCTGAACTTAACAACAGAGGACGGTAAATTTCAATATCATTTACATACACAAGGTTCTCATCAAAGTTGCCGCCCCGAACATTGTAAGCCGAAGATAATTCATTATTGGTGGTAACTCCGGGAAGCAGTTTTAGTACTGCTTCAAAATGCCCGGTGCCCGGTATGTTTTTTAATATTTTCGGGTCGAGGGTAATAATCGATGGCTTGTTCCGCAAACGCTGATCTTCGATCACCACATCGTTGATCTGAATTTTATAGGCCAGCGACAGGTTCATTTTGAGCCGGATGCCGGGTTTGAGGGCAGGAACCAACACACGCTTGGGTGATGTGCTTAAATAGGCAAACACCAGTACAATGGATTTATCGGCCGGAATTTTAATTTCATAATGCCCGTTTATATCGCTTACCGTATTGTTGTTGCTTTTATCCTGATACACGGTAACATCGGAAGCGGCCATGCCACTGCTGTCGGTAATAGTGCCATACACCACGGCCGTTTGGGAAACGGCCATACGGCTGAGGCATATCATTCCAGCCAGAAACAGTTTTATAAGTGAATTACGGAATTTCAAGTGCGGGCGAAAATACGGAATTGATGTAGGAACGTAAAAACGGAAAGCTTATTATAAACGGCGTCCCAGCAGATTATCGCAGATGATGCCGGTAGCTACGGCTACATTCAGTGATTCGGCATTGCCGATACGTGGAATGGTAATAGGATGAGTAATGATCGATTTAATACCATCGCTCAGCCCCTGACTTTCATTGCCCATCAGGATCATGGCGTTGGCATCGAACAGGGTGGCATAAATACTGAATCCGTCGAAAACCGCCCCGTACACAAATTTCTTTGTCAGATGTATGTATTGTTTCAGGTCGGTATAATGCACCTGAACCCGGCAGAAACTGCCCATGGTGGAGTTAATAACCTTTGGGTTATACACATCAACCGTATCTTCACTGCAAATAATGTTTTTAATGGCATACCAGTCGGCGATCCGTATTATAGTACCCAGATTGCCCGGGTCCTGTATGTTTTCAAGGCCAATTACGGTTGCGGTATCGAAGTGAGAAAGGTTGTAATGCGGCATCTCAACTACCGCAAGCACTTTGTTCGGGGTAACCTGTGTGCTGATCTGAGTCAGTTCTTTCTCACTTACCTCAACGATTTCGATGGGCTTTTTTATTTTTGTGCTATTATTGCTAATCCAATCGGAAGTGGCAAAGAGGAAATTGGTTGTTAAATCAGAATTCAAAAGTTCGGAGATATTTTTTTCTCCCTCAACAATGAACTGATGTGTGCTGTTGCGGGCCTTTTTTTGATGTAAGGATTTGACAAATTTAACCTGGTATTTTGAGAGCATAGATGTTTAAAAAACTGCATAAAATTAATAGATTCCTCGGACTTGTCATGATATTTTATGCATGCAATACGGCAAAGCGTGTTCCGGAGGGGAAAGCATTGTTGCAGCAAAACTATATATCGGGTGTAAAACGGGAGTGGAAAGAACAATTGCAGGGTCAGATCAAGCAGCAACCCAAACGGAAAGTACTGTTCGGTTCCACCAAGTTTTATCTGCTTGTGTATAATATTTTTGATACTACCCAGCATAAGAACTGGCT
>JBGAVF010000029.1:0-17238 GCA_044228315.1 Bacteroidia bacterium
CATTCATCAGCAGAAAATAATTGTAGTAGGCGATATCATGCTGGATGCCTACCTGTTTGGCACCGTCGATCGTATTTCGCCCGAAGCCCCGGTGCCGGTGGTGAATCACAAGAATGAAGAATACCGCCTGGGAGGTGCCGCCAACGTGGCCCTGAATATTGCTGCCATGGGTGCCATACCGGTTACCATTGGCGTTACCGGTAATGATGCCGATGCAGTGAAAATGCATATGGTGTTTGAGAAACGAAATATCTCCACGGCATTTCTGGTGAAAGAAACCGACAGGCCAACTACGGTGAAAACACGTATCATCGGCAATAACCATCAGTTGCTGCGGGTAGATAAGGAAAGCACACATACCATCACCCCTGAAACGAAAAAACAGGTACTTGAAAATGTGATGAAAGCCCTGCCGGATGCAAAGGCATTGATACTGGAAGATTATGACAAAGGCCTGCTGGATGAAGAACTTATCACACAGATCGTAGATGCCTGCAACACAGCCCGTGTGCCTGTAGTGGTTGACCCGAAGAAACGGAATTTCCTCAGCTATAAAAATGTCACCCTGTTCAAACCGAACCTGAAAGAGATTAAGGAAGGACTGAAACTGCATAGCCTCGATTCGATGCGTGAAATTGAAGAGGCTGCGAAGCAATTGTTACAGCAACTTAACCTCCGGTATATAATGGTAACGCTCTCGGAACGGGGGGTGCTCATTTGTGATGCGCAACACACCCTGCATTTTCCGGCCCATGTACGCAAAATTGCCGACGTATCGGGAGCCGGTGATACGGTGGTAAGTATTGCAGCCCTGTGCCTAGCCCAGCAGTTGCCCGCAGCTGAAATAGCCGTATTGAGTAACCTGGCCGGCGGTTTGGTATGTGAAGAAGTCGGTGTGGTACCTATTAATAAAGAGATGTTTGAACAGGAAGCGCTGCGGTTGATTAAAGCATAAAAAAACCTTTTGCTTCCCCGGTTTTTTAACCCAGCCGTACTCTTGGATCGAGGATGGCATACACAATATCCACCAGAATACTTACAGCAATAAATATTACCGCAATGATCAGCACGCTTCCCATGATCACGGGAAAATCCGACTTTTCAAGGGCCTCCACAGTAACCCGGCCCAACCCCTTCCACTGAAATATATATTCAATAAAAAAGGCACCTGCCAGCATACTGGCAAACCAGCCTCCGGTAGCTGTGATCACCGGATTCAACGCATTACGTAAAGCATGTTTGAATACCACCTGCACCGTACTCAAACCCTTGGCTTTGGCCGTTCGTATGTAATCGGCTCCCATTACCTCCAGCATACTGCTTCGGGTGAGTTGTGTAATAATGCTCAGGGGCCGGATGCCCAGGGCAATGGCCGGCAATATAAGATGCGACCAGGCAGGGATCTTTCCTTTGAACACATCATAATCGTACAGGCTGCCTGTCATGTCGAGATGTGTGTACGAATGCCATACATAGCCGAACACCCATGAAATTACGATGGCTAAAAAGAAGGACGGAACCGAGATGCCGAAATTACTGATCAGCAAGATCAATGTATCGGTAAACGTTCCCTTTTTAAGGGCGGCTGCAATGCCCAATATTACTCCCAGCAAAAAAGCAATAATGATTGCTGTAATGGAGAGTACAATGGTACCTATGAAAGCTTCACCCAGCATCTCACTCACCTGTTTCTGATTTTGAAATGAACGGCGCAGATACGGAGCTTTCATAACCAGTACATCGTTTCCTATGGAAAGGGAAACGAGATAATGGTATTTCTTGCGGTTGTCGTCCGAGCCTGAGTGCCAGGAAACCGGTGAAAGATCATTCAGATATTTTACCAAACGGGGCATGGGTTTTAAATTCATTCCCAGCTCTTCCCGCAAGTTGGCATTGGTGGTACTGTCGCTGCTTTGCCCCCGGGTAAGCTGCGACGGATCGGGCATTACCTGAAATAAATAAAACACCAGAAGTACAACACCCGTGAGAACGAGCAAAGAATAAAGCAGTTTCTTAATGATAAAAGAAACCATGCCATTACTTCATCAGTTGTTCTACTTCTTCAATTTTTGGAATGTTATAGCTGCTCCACTTTTTAATCACCTGATCTTTCTTGATCAATAGGAGACCCGGGTTGCTTCGAACCATCATTTTGATCGGTGTGGCATCGAGCTCATAAAAATCCACATACAACTGATACTGATGTTTCAGGGGTTGGGTTACCTCATCCTTGCTGTTGGTAAGCCCCCAGAAATCCTTCCCTTTCTTGCGCCAGGCATCACTGAGGGTTGCTATTTTGGCAAATACGGTTTTATTGCTTTTACTTATATCGTAGCTGGTCACCACCAGTTTATAATCATCATTGAAGAACGACAGGGTAACATCGTTACCGTCATTATCCTTTATTACAAAATCATGGATCGGTGCCGGCTTGCCTTCGTGTACCTTGTTGTTATTGGTTTTCTTCCATTTATACAGCGAGTCAATACCTTCTTTATAGATTTGTTTCAACCGGGCGGCATCAATGCTGCTGTCGGTGCCGGTAGGCAGGTAAGTGTACTCAAATGTGTTTTCCCATACATCCGGATCGTCGCTCTTCATGTTGTCCTGAATATGGCTTCCTTCTTTGAATGGAAGAAAATCTTTCGCCGGCAGATACAGGTAATTTTTAATAGTGAATCCCATACTTAAAAACAGCACCACAATAAATGTTACCATTCCGATGGCCCGGTTAAATAAGGGCTGAATATGCTTCATGCCAAATAACATCAGTGTAATGATTGCCAGAAAGAAACTGTCGTTACGGAATTCCTGGGCGGGTGTAAATTTCACGGCGTCACCAAAGCAACCGCAATCGCTCACAGCGCCGGTTTTTGCAGAATAGGCCACCAGCAGCCAGAAGAAGAGCATCATCACAAATGTACCCCAAACCGTTAGCTTCGATTTTACGCCAATCAACAGCGCATATCCCATCAGTATTTCGAGCACCGATACCACCATGGATATAACAAAGGCATACGGAACAAAGATGTCCATTCCGAAATGTTCGAAATATTCCTGCAGTTTAAATCCAAAGCCGGTTGGGTCATTGGCTTTCAGTAATCCGGAAATAATGAAAACCAGAGCCATGATCACCCGGGCAATTTGTGTAACTATTTTCATACGCTGATTGTTAGATTGTTATTAAGGCTCCCTAAAACAGGTGCCCCGCTACAAATATATAGGGTTGAGGCTTTGCCAGAAAGCCATTAGGAAATGTTAATTACCACTTGCTCATTCCCGAATCAGCTGGCGGGCGATCACCAGTTTCTGAATTTCGCTGGTACCTTCCCCTATGGTACAGAGTTTACTGTCGCGGTAAAATTTCTCTACCGGAAAATCTTTCGTGTATCCGTATCCGCCAAAGATCTGCACAGCATCGGTACTTACACGTACCGCCACTTCACTGGCATAATATTTGGCCATGGCACTCTGTTTCGTTACAGGTAAATGTTTATTCTTCAGATCTGCAGCCTGATGGGTGAGTAACTCAGCCGCTTCAATCTGCGTGGCCATATCGGCCAGTTTAAAGCTGATGCCCTGAAATTCACCAATAGGTTTGCCGAATTGCTGCCGCTCCATGGCGTACTTACGGGCTGCTTCAAAAGCGCCTTTGGCAATGCCCAGGGATAATGAGGCAATAGAGATCCGTCCTCCGTCAAGCACCTTCATGGCCTGTATAAACCCGTCACCTTCTGCCCCGAGGAGGTTTTCGGCCGGGATACGGCAATTGTCGAAAATGAGTTCTGCGGTTTCGCTGGCGCGCATGCCCAGCTTGTTCTCCTTTTTACCGGCTGAAAATCCCGGGGTGCCACGTTCCACAATGAAGGCCGATATGCCGTGTGAATCGAGGAGTTCTCCGGTGCGGGCCAGCACTACGGCAACATCCCCGCTTTTGCCATGGGTGATCCAGTTTTTTGTTCCGTTCAGCACATACTGGTCCCCTTCGCGCACGGCAGTACATTTCATGCGCAGGGCATCGCTGCCGGTGTTGGCTTCGGTAAGGCCCCAGGCTCCGATCCATTCGGCTGTGGCCAGCTTGGGAAGATATTTTCGTTTCTGGGCCTCGTTGCCAAAGGCCAGTATATGACCGGTACAAAGGGAGTTATGGGCGGCCAGCGACAAGCCAATACTGCCGCATACTTTGGCCACCTCGGTGATCACGGTAATGTATTCATGGTACCCGAAACCGCTGCCTCCGTATTCCTGAGGCACCAGCACACCCATTAAGCCCAGTTCACCCAGTTTCTTAAAAACATCTACAGGAAACACCTGACTTTCGTCCCATTCCATCACATGCGGACGTATGTGTTTTTCGGCAAAGTCGCGTACCATTTGTGCGATCATGGTCTGGTTTTCGGTAGGGGCAAATGAAAGGTCTCCGGTCATTGGGAAAGTGTGTTTATTTCGGGGCACGAAAATATTCGTTTTTTCGTTCTAAAACCCCATATGCCCGATTAAAAAATGCCGGTGTAAGCAGCAGGGCAATGCCTTTTTTAAAAAGAAAGATACGGTGCGAGCTTTTCCAGTGTTGCCTCGTCCATCAGTATAACCTTTCTCAGGTCCCCGGCCGATTGAAACGGACCGTGTTGTTTACGGTAGTTCACCAATGCTGAGGCCAGACGGTATTTTATATACGGATGCTTTTTCAATACTTCAATATCTTCCTCGTTTATCCTGATTTTCCGAACCTGGGATGCATCGAGTGTAAGGTATGGCATGAGTGAATCGGTGAGCGTGGAACGAATTCCATATACCTCACACAGCTGCTTCAAGGAGATAAATCCTCCCAGCGCTTCCCGGTATTTTACAATACGGCGGGCCAGACCGAATCCTATATTAGGAAGGCTCTCCAGTTGCAACGTGTCGGCAGCATTTATCTCAACCCGTACCATCGATTTTCCGGGCCGGGTTTCGTGTAACAGCACTGACGAAGCCGGCGTTGTAATAGCATCCTTTGGTGCAATACTGATCCAGGGTTCCATACGGGCATACTGTTGGGGTGTAAGGCCGTACAGCTTTTTCACATCTTCCTTCGTATTGAATCGGCCCCCTTTGCTTCTGTAGTTCAGCAAGGAACGGATCTGCCGTGATGTAAACCCGGCATTTGTCAATAGCGGTTCATCGGCAGTATTGGGGTCGAAAACACAGGGCTGCAACGGAACAGCACTATCAACCGGTTCTTCACGGTATGCCGCTGACTCACGGTATGTGCCGCCTCTGGTAAGGGAATCGAGAAAATGTACTTTTTCGTTGAGCAATGACTCATTGTATTCAGGTGGAAACAGCAGCATTTCTATATCGGGCAGGAAATACAGAAATACAAATACTGTTACAAAAAGAAGAGAGGCTTTGTACTCGCGTAACGAATAGGTGAAATAGCTTTTCACCAGCCGTTTCAGGTCGGGGTCCATTTCCATAAGCTGATTATTTTTATTATCACAAAAATAAAAAGTTGGCGGAAAAATGAAAAGAAAAAATTGCTGTTTCCGGGAACAAATATTCTTAGGTTTTCTTTCGGCTCCGTATCTCCCATAGCTTGTATACGGGAAATCCTAACGACACAATAAACAGTCCAAGCATGGTATTGGTACGCTGATATATAACCAGATCCACGCAAATGGCAAGCGTAATTAGGATATAAATGGCCGGCAACACCGGATACCCCCAGGCACGGTAAGGACGTTCCGTATCCGGTTCTTTCCTGCGTAAAATGAACAAACCGCCAATGGTGAGTATATAGAACAACAGGGAAGCAAATGTGGCATAGGTTAGCAAATCGTTGTACTTGCCCGAGAGGCACAATACCGATGCCCATATGCATTGGGCCCATAAGGCGTAACCGGGCACATTTCTTTTGTTCAGCTGTGCGGCTTTGGCAAAGAACAAACCATCTTTTGCCATGGTTTGAAACAGACGTCCGCCGGCCAGAATAATGCCGTTGTTGCACCCGAAGGTTGAGATCATGATCAATGCGGCCATCAAATATCGTGCGGCATCCCCAAAAAGAATGCTGGCAGCGGCTGTGCCTACCCGGTCGTCGCTGGCAAACTGTAACCCCCTGCCGGTTACATCAGTGGCCGTATGGCTTCCCTCCAGTGGCAACAACGAAAGGTATGCAATATTGGCAAGAACATAAATGACAGTCACAATAATGGTTCCCCAGAAAAGGCTTCGCGGTATGTTCCGTTTCGGGTTGTCGATCTCTCCGGCAATGAACGTAACGTTGTTCCAGGCATCACTACTGAACAATGAGCCGATGATGGTACTGCCCAGCATTCCGGCCAGGGCCCATCCGCTTAAAGGCATCCATTCTTTCAAAATAGTTCCATCCACTTTTTCAAGATGTATGGAACTAGCATCCCAGGCATGCTGAAAGTTATCCATGAGCACATGCCCTTTCAGTCCCACAGCCAGCCCGAAAATGATGAGCCCGAAGAGTGCAACCAGTTTGGCCAGAGTAAAAAGCAACTGAATTATTTTCCCGTTCTGAATGCCCCGGCTGTTGATAAACGTAAGCAATATAATACAGGCAATGGCCAGGAGCTGGGATGCTTTAACGGTGTATTCACCCGATTGAAAAAGTACAGTACCGAGTGCGGGCACAAACTCGGCTGCATAATTGGCAAAGGCAACAGCCACAGCCGCAATCACCCCGGTTTGAATTACGGCAAATACGGTCCAGCCATAAAGGAAAGCGACGATCTTGTTATAAGCACGTTGCAGGTAGACGTATTGTCCGCCTGCATGCGGCATCATTCCGGCGAGTTCCCCGTAACTGAGTGCGGCGGCAATGGTAATAAAGCCTGTTATAACCCAAAGCAACAGCAACCATCCGCTGCTGCCCACATCACGGGCCATTTGCGCGCTAACAATAAAAATACCGGAGCCGATCATACTGCCCGAAACGAGCAGCGTGGCATCCATGAACGAAAGCTTTTTCAACCGGAAATTTTATTTATGAGGGTGCAGATGTGAGTGTTTCTGGCTGTAAAGGAAATACACCAGCATTCCGATCACACCCCAGATTAAAAAGGCATACCATGTGTTTTCGCGAACCTGCGACATCAGGAACAGGTTGAACCCAACGCCCAGCGGCGCCACGACAAAAACAGCCGGTGTTTTATACGGGCGCTCCAGCTTTGGCTGTGTTACCCGCAGCATTAAAACCGCCAAACACACCATGGAGAAAGCCAGTAAGGTGCCCATCGAACACATTTCCGAGATGCGATCGATTGGGGTTAGGGCTGCAATTACAGATATAATTAATCCCACCAGCAATGTGCTTTTGTATGGGGTTTTAAATTTCGGATGAAGTGTGCCGAATAAATTCTTCGGCAACAAACCGTCTTTCGCCATGCCCAGGAAAATGCGCGTCTGACCCAGCATCATCACCAGCATTACCGACATAAGTCCTGCAGTAGCAGCAATCGTAATTAAATATACGGCCCAGGTGATACCCGCTCCGCTGAAGGCAGAAGCTACCGGGGCTTTAAGGTCGAGCTGATCGTACTTCACCATTCCGGTCAATACCAGTGAAACCGCTATATAAAGAACGGTACAAATAACCAGTGAGGCAATGATCGCAAACGGAACATCCTTCTTTGGATTAATGGCTTCCCCCGCCTGGGTCGAAACTGCATCAAAACCGATATAGGCAAAAAACACAATGGTGGCTGCTGTTAAAACGCCCCCAACACCAAAGTGTACATTGCCATCGGCACCATGTACTTCGGCCGGAATGAACGGGGTCCAGTTGGCCGGGTTCACATAAAACGCGCCTACCACGATCACAAATAAAACCACGGCCACTTTTACAATCACAATGATATTGTTGGTAGAAGCCGCCTCTTTTATTCCTTTTACAAGAATGGCCGTAATTACCCAGGTGATCAGAAAAGCCGGAAGGTTGAAAGCAAAACTGCCATACGTGCTGGGGTCATTCACCAGTTGTTCGGGCAGATTAATGCCGAACAGATGCAGGAGCTTATTAAAATAGCCGCTCCAAGCCACTGCCACGGTGGTGGCACCCATCATGTATTCGAGAATAAGGTTCCAGCCAATAAACCAGGCAAACATTTCACCTACGGTTCCGTAAGCATATGCGTACGCCGAACCTTCAACCGGCAGTACACTGGCAAATTCGGCATAACAAAGCGATGCGAACATACACCCCACCCCTGCTATTACAAAGGCCAGAGCCAGGGCCGGCCCTGCGTAATTATGCGCTGCTATACCGGTTAAGGTAAAAATTCCTCCCCCGATAATTGCACCGATTCCCAGTGAGGTAAGTCCCCAGCGTGAAAGTACTCGGTTCAGTTCGCTCTTTTTCGCCTCTGCATGATAGGCTTCAATGGGTTTCTTTCTCCAGATAGGATGGGCCATAGTGTCGAATATTTTTTAATTGGTGCAATATATAAAAGTTTTTGGCATTCGCACGGAAGCACACCTTTACCCTGCCGGAATATAAATATACTTAACGTTACTGCGCCTCAAGGGTGTAGAGCGTTCCATAGGGTTTTCCCTGTATGGTATTTTAAGGTGAATGAATCATACTATTCTATAGATTTGAAAAGAGATTGTGAGGATCATCACAAACCCGACATCGAGCTATGCCCACCCAAACGGAAAATGCCTTCTGGCAATATGATATTCCATTCTGGTATCAGAAGCTTAATAGCTCTCCTTCCGGACTCACCCAAAAACGTGCACTGACAGACCTTCACAAGGTATCGCCCCATAAAAGAACCGACTCCCGGTTTAGAAAAGATACCCTGTTATTTCTGGGGCAGTTTAAAAGCCCCTTAATGCTGTTACTCATTGGCGCCGTAATTCTGTCGGCTTTTTTAGGAGATACATCCGATGTGTTTATCATTTTATTTATTGTGGTATCCACAGGCTTGCTCAGCTTTATACAGGAACGCAATGCCGGTCGGGTAGTGGAAAAGCTGCAATCGATGATCTCACTGAAAGCTACTGTAATGCGCGATGGGGAAGCAAAGGAAATTGAATCGGATGAAATTGTTCCCGGTGATGTTATTATTCTGAATGCCGGTGATATGCTTCCGGCCGATTGCCTGATCATTGAATCCACAGAACTTCATGCCAATGAATCGAGCCTTACCGGTGAATCGTATCCTGCACGCAAACAGGCCGGCATGCTCCAGGCCGATACTGCTCTTGCCCACCGTACGAATTGCCTGTGGGAGGGTACCAACATTGTTAGTGGCAACGCGAAAGCGCTGGTGATTTTAACCGGTGAAAACACCTTGTTCGGAAACATTGCGAAAAGCGCCTCAGCAGGTGTTGAAACCACTTTTGAAAAAGAACTGAAGGACTTCGGATTTTTCCTCATGAAAATAACCCTGATGCTTTCTGTGTTCATTCTGGTGGTGAACCTCATCAATCATAAAGGCATCATTGAATCGGCCCTTTTTGCATTGGCACTGGCCGTTGGAATGGCTCCCGAACTCTTGCCGGCCATCACCACCATTGCCATGAGTGCCGGTGCCAAGCACCTTCTGGCCAAAAAGGTGATCGTGAAAAAACTGAACTCCATACAGAATCTCGGAGAAGTGAATTTGTTGTGTACCGATAAAACAGGAACCATAACAGAAGGCCTTATTCAAATTGCCGGCATGGTGTATGGCTACGGTAATGAAAATGCCCTTGTAAAAAAACTGGCTTACTGGAATGCATTCTTTGAAACAGGCTATTCAAACCCGATTGATGATGCATTGAAAAAACTGACACCTCCCGATGAACCCACACCGCTGAAAACAGGAGAAGTACCTTACGATTTTATACGGAAACGCCTCAGTATTGGCATTCTGACCGGAACCGAAAACCGGCTGATCAGTAAAGGGGCGAGCGCCCAGATTCTCGGCATTTGTACCAAAATACTCAGCCCATCCGGAAGTGTTGACGATATTGGCCCGTATGTGTCTGAACTGGAAAAGAGAGCCGGGGAATACGGCAATGAAGGATTCCGTGTGATCAGTGTCTGTTATAAGACGTTGTACACTGAAACCGTTTCCAAAGAAGAGGAAACTGAAATGGTTTTTGCCGGTTTCATTTTGCTGAAAGATCCTGTGAAAGCAGGAATAATTGAAACCATCGGGGCGTTAAAAAAACTGCATGTGGATTTAAAGATCATCACCGGCGATAACAAGAACGTGGCAGCCTCCATTGCCCGGAATATAGGGATTGAAAAACCGCTTATTATGACCGGAAAAGAGCTCTTCTCCACCAGTCCCGAGGCACTGAAAAACCGAGTAAGAAGTACTCACATTTTTGCTGAAGTGGAACCCCAGCAGAAGGAACGCCTCATACTGGCCCTGAAACAAAGTTATACAGTGGCGTATGTGGGTGATGGCATCAATGATGTGTCTGCCATTCGGGCTGCCGATGTGGGCATATCGGTAGATAATGCCGTGGATGTTGCGCGTGAAGCCGCCGATTTCGTGCTGATGGAAAAGGATCTGATGGTGCTTGTTGATGGCATACAGGAAGGCAGGAAAACATTCGCCAATACGTTGAAGTACCTATACATAAGCACCGGATCCACCTTTGGCAACATGTGCAGTGTGGCCGCTGCTTCATTGGCGCTTCCGTTCTTACCCATGCTTCCGAAACAAATTCTGCTCACGAATTTTCTTACCGACTTCCCCTTCCTTACCGTTACTACCGACAATGTGGATTCGGAGCAGTTGGAAAGACCCGGCAAATGGGACCTGAAACTGATCCGTAATTATATGGTGATCTTCGGTATCCACAGCTCCCTGTTCGATCTCATAACTTTTCTTACCCTTTTATTCGTTCTGAAAGTGAATGAATCGGCATTCCAAACCGGATGGTTCATTGAATCGGTACTCTCCGAATTACTCATCCTTTTCATCATTCGTACGCATAAAAACTTCTTTAAAAGCAAACCCGGAAAATATGTGTTCATCTTAAGTGCCGTTGCACTGATTCTGACCATTGGCCTGCCCTATCTGCCGTACATGAATCGTATGGGATTTACCCCGCTGCCTTTGCTGAATCTGGGAGCCATGCTGGGTATTGTTTTGCTTTATATAACCACAGCCGATGTATTAAAAGTGTGGTTCTTTAAAAAATACAGGCAGGCATAGCGTCCGGCTATTACGGCTCCAGTTCAATTAATGCCTTCCACCTGGAAGAATTATCGGACCTCACATATATGATGCGCCGCCCCTCATCATTACTGTAATAAAGATATTCCATTCCGTTCTTCGCAGTATATTCGGTAAGTAATTTGCCACTCTTTATTTCATATACCTTATGAATGTAGGTAGATGATTTTTTGTTTTCAAACTCCTCGGACAACACCAGTAAATCAGAGGTTAAAAAGGTGTTTTTCAGGTCAAATGTTGTGCTCCTGTATTCGAAAACTTTTTCTCCGGTTAAATAATTATTCAATTGAAAACTCCTGCCGTCTTTTCGGTAGTATAAAAACGTCAGATAAAAAGTATCATTCAGAAATATCCTGTCAAACTTAATGGAGGGGAACTCTACCGGTATTATGATTTCCCGGGCCCCGTCTTTCGAGAAAAACACCACGCTATAATCCGTGCCATCTTTTTGCCTTATATATCTTATACCATCCAGCGACTTCTCTATAGGGCTTTTGTATTTAAAATCCACGACGGTATCACTAGTGCTGTAATTCAGGGCACCGTAATAGCTTCCGTTAAAAGCAACCACCATATTGCTTTTAATGACCTCCTCGCGCGATTCACCGCTGAATGGGTTATCTCCACGGCTGATCAGATACAGCTTCTTATACCGTGGAGGAAATATTTTGCAGGTGCGTTCAGGCGTTTCTCCTACAAAACCCCAGAGACTGTCTTTCCGGTAAAATATGGCTCCGTCTCTTTCCCGTTTCAGTTCATTGAATTCCATCGGGGTAAGGCTCCTGTCTGATCCATTATAGAATCCGAACCGGTTGCCGTTGCTGTAATAAAATACGGGGGTTTTATAATACAAAATCGGAACTTTATATACCGTGTCGAAGGCATTCGGTAATATGGCTTTCCCGCTTGAATCCATTAAGCCGTAACGACCTTTGTCATGGGTAATGAATTGAGAGTGTACGGCCGTATAACAACCCAGAATAAACAGAACTAATATAACACGCATGCGTGCAAATTTAAAGCATTCGCACTTTTGCCCCGGTATAAGTTCATTTACCGTTAGTTCAATGGGCTCCAAAGAAAAAAATTGGTGCACTTAACCCAACCGCTTATTTTTACCACATGCAATTGCGTAACCTTGTCTTCCTGCGCGATGTTTTCATCCTTGCATGTACCTCATTTGGCGGACCTCAGGTGCATTTAAGTATGTTTATGCGCAGGCTGGTTACCAGTCACCGCTACCTTACCGAAGCTGAATTTCT
This sequence comes from Bacteroidia bacterium, assembly GCA_044228315.1. Taxonomy (GTDB): domain Bacteria; phylum Bacteroidota; class Bacteroidia; order UKL13-3; family UKL13-3; genus CAINMV01. The sequence continues at coordinate 12,455 of JBGAVF010000029.1, forward strand.
TGAAATAGTGGCCTTATGCAATGTGATGCCGGGTCCCTCTTCCACGCAAACCATCACCGCCATCGGCTACAAACGTGGGGGACCGATCCTCGCATTGTTCAGTTTACTGGTGTGGGCCCTGCCGGCCAGCCTCATTATCACACTAGTGGTGCTTGGGTTCACGTTTTTTTCGCATCTCGATTTGTCGTTCACCAAGTTTGTAGCGCCTATGGCCGTTGGCTTCATCCTTTCGGGGGCCTATACCATGGGAAAGGCAGTAATAACAGACAAGCTATCTTTCTTTCTCTTTTTGAGTGCCGCTGTCCTGGGAATCGTTTTTACCAGTCCCTGGGTTTACCCCTTGATCATTGTGAGCGGAGGAGTGCTCGCCAACTTCCTGATCAAAGGATATAACTTCGAACCGCTTACCGGCGTAAAGGTGAAATGGTACTATATAGCCGCCTTGTTTGGTATACTGATAAGTGTGGCCCTGCTTACAAAGGTAACCGCCGGACACCCGGGTGCTCTTGACCGCAGTGTACGGCTTTTTGAAAACAACTACCGTTTCGGAACTCTGGTTTTTGGCGGCGGCAATGTACTGGTACCGCTTATGTATGAACAGTTTGTGCTGTTCAAGCAGTACATAACCACCGAACAGTTCTCTATGGGATACGGGCTGGTACAGGCGTTGCCGGGACCTATATTTACGCTGGGTACATTCACGTATGGTATGAGTTTGCAACCGTATGGTATCGGATGGCAGCTGGTGGGTTGCGCCCTGGGAAGTATCTCCATTTTCATGCCGGGAACAATTCTCATCTTTTTCTTTTATCCCATCTGGCAGCAGGTAAAAAAATATCCCATCTTTAAAAAATCGGTGAAAGGAAGCAACGCCGCATCGGTAGGTCTGATCGTTTCTGCAGCCATCCTTCTTACAAAGCCGTTGCTGGCGCACACCGATATGCTTATCGATTATGCCCTGGTAATGACCGTAACGTTTCTGGTTGTATCGTTCACCCGCATTCCCTCGCCGGTGCTGGTAATTTGCACCATTCTGCTGGGGTTTCTTGTTTAGTTAACGGTTTCCGATTGTAGAAATTTTGCCAGCACATTCAGTTTGTTGCCGGTTTCTTCCCATTCTTTTTCATGAACGGAAGCTTCTGTAATGCCGGCTCCGGCATACAATAACATGCTGTTTTCCTGGTATTGCATGCAGCGGATATTCACATACAGGTTTGCCCGGGTTTCATCCAGCAGCCCCCAATACCCGCTGTATAAATTCCGTGTATGCTGCTCGGTTGCTGAAAGCAGTTCGCCCGATTCTTTTTTAGGATATCCGCACACGGCCGGTGTTGGATGCAGCACCTGTAAAATAAGGCTGCGGAGTTCCGGAGGTGCCTCAAAGGTGATGTCTGTTTTCAGATGCGATATAAGTCCTGTGTTCACCGGATAGGTATCCGATACGCTCAGATTCCGGCATTCCTGTGGAAGCGATTCGGTAACAAACCGCGTGATATAATCCTGTTCCTTACGTTCCTTATCGGTAAAGGAGGCACCCGATGCGTTATCCACAGTACCCGCCAGCGAAACGGTATGAAACGAGCTTCCGTTTTGTTCGAGCAGCACCTCGGGGGAAGCCCCCAACCAGGTGCCGTAATGAGGTGATGAAAGCAACACCACAAATGCACCGGGATAGGCTGCACATATTTGCATAAAGAGCGCGCTGATATGGCGGTTCGTATCGCAGGAAAAACGCTTTATCCGGGAACATACCAGCTTGTTCACTTTGCCGGAACGAATGGCATCTAGCGCCTTCTCAACCGATTCGGCATAGGCCGCCTGTGAAGTGTCTTCATCCGTGTTAGGCTGGTAAAAGGGGGTACACCTCAAATCAGCTGCATTCTCAATGCAATGCCTGAACATGGCCTGATATCGTTCCGTAAAATCATTTTCGTAATACGTTTCAAGAAACGTATGAGATGCAGAGGTAAACTTAATTTCAGGAATAATTACTTCGGGCTCTTCATGGGTGTTGTAGGGCTGAACAATGAATCCTGATTTTTCAGCAGCACCGGGATGCAGATGTTCGCTGCACATGCCGCGAATTATATCCGTACCGGGCAGGCGAAAGAACACACTATGCGATGCCGTCAGTAACGACGCATCAAATGCTGCCTGTAACAACGCCTTCATAAAAATCTATCCGGGTATTTGTTTGCGCATGGTTTCCAGCGATACCGGTATCACCATCATGGTTAGCCGGGCAATGGATGTAAGCTGCCCCGCTTCATCGGTAATTTTTATTTCCCATACCTGCGAACGGGAACCGATATGAATAGGGCTGGCTTTGCCGTATACATACCCGCTTTTAACGGCGCGTACATAATTTGTATTCAGGTCAAGACCCAGGGCTACGTGCGTATCGCGATTGAGGCAGAGGTTGGCTGCGATACTCGCTACATGTTCGGCAAGCACACAACTGGCGCCTCCGTGAAGCATACCCAGGGCCTGGTGTGTGTGCCGGTTTACCGGCATGCGGGCGGTGAGGTGCTCGGTGCCTATCTCTACTATTTCAATCCCGAGGGTTTCGGCAATGGTTTCTTTGTTATACGCATTGAGCTGCTCCAGCGAAGGTTGTGTGTTGAATGCCATATGTTTTTATCGGGTGACTACAATGTAGCCATTATTTTACGAATCCCTTCTTCAATACCCATGGGGTTGCGTCCCAGCAATTCTTTCATGCGGCTTATATCGGGCAGGCGCCGCGTCATATCACCTTCTTCCAGGGCCGGCAGATGTACAATTTTAGATTTACTTCCGGTCATTTCTAAAATCTTTTTTGCCAGCGCCAGCATGCTCATTTCATTGTCGTTGCCAATATTCACCACATCATTCAATACCTTATTCTGAATATAGGCATTGTAACAGGCATCTACGTTGTCGTCAACGTAGCACAGGGTGCGCGATTGGGATCCATCACCATAAATTGTTATATCACGGTTTTCAAGGGCTGCCATCAGAAATTTCTTCACCACAAAATCGGTGCTCTGGTTCGGACCGTACGTATTGAAAAATCGAAATATGGTGTACTCAAGTCCGTATTCCTTATGAAATGATTTAAAATATGCCTCCCCTATGTTTTTTACAATGGCATACGGAAGCTTGCTGTTGAGTGGTGTGGTTTTTTCATTCTGAGGAAATTCAACCGGTTCGCCATACACTTCGCTTGAGGACGAATAGAACACCCTTTTTACTCCGGTGTTCTTGCTCAGATTCAGAATGTTCTTTATGCCTTCTACATCGTTGAGCACCATGATCGGGTTTTCAAGGGTGCGTTTCACACCCACTACTGCCGCATAATGAAACACATAATCGAAATGGTATGAGAAAAATATGGATGCAATATCGTTGAACTGATTGCAGTCGGCTTTAATGAATTTTACATTCCCGTGTTTCGATACAGGGATCTTTGCCAGGTTACCGGTTAACAGGTTGTCAACGATCACCACCTCATTCTCTGGGTATGAGGCAATTTTACGGGCAATTTCACTTCCTACATTACCGGCTCCCCCGGTTACTAAAAATTTTGGCATAGTACGAATATCTGGCTTTTAACGTGGGGCAAAAATAAACAAACCTGTGATGGTTTCGGGGAAAATACATCATACCCCTGTGCTGCCGTAACCGCCGCTGCCACGAATGGTTTCATCCAGGCTTTTCACCTCCTGCCATGCCACCGATTCATGCCTGCTGAAAACCATCTGCGCGATCCGGTCTCCATCGGCAACTACAAAATCATTGCTACCGAAGTTGATCAGCAGCACTTTTATCTCACCCCGGTAATCGGCATCAATGGTGCCCGGTGTGTTAAGTACGGTGATACCGTGTTTCAGCGCCAGCCCGCTGCGGGGCCGTACCTGAGCTTCCACCCCTTCTGGAATTTCGAGAAAAAGACCCGTACCGAGTAAAACCCGCTCCATAGGCCTGATGGTGATACTTTCATCCACGTTCGCACACAGATCCATGCCGGCCGATAACGGCGTCTGATAATGGGGTAAAGGGTGTTTGCTGTGGTTTATTATTTTCACGTGCATTGACATACCCCACGAAAATACAGGTTGTTCGGGGCGTTATTATATTTTTTTTAAAATGCCGTTTGAACCTCTCGGTTTCTTATTTTTGTGGGCTCTATTCGCACGACAGCTACGCCGGCTGTCATTCATACACCACGAAATATGCCATTGGACCAGGTCGCTGAAGAACGTAATGATGCCGAGATGACATTCTGGGAACATCTGGAGGAATTGCGCTGGCATATCATCCGGTCGGTAATAGCCATCACCATCACCTCTACCCTGGCCTTTTTATACCCTGAAGTGGTTTACGACCAGCTGATCCTGGGGCCCAAGAGTCCTGACTTCATAACATACCGTCTCCTTTGCGAGGCCTCACAAAAATACCATCTCGACGATTCCTTCTGCAACATCAAACTCGACTTCGAAATTGTAAGCCGTGAAATGGGCGAACAACTCAGCAACCAGTTCTGGGTTTCATTCTGCGTAGGCTTTATCATCGCGTTTCCGTATATCATCTGGGAATTCTGGCGCTTTGTAAGGCCTGCCCTGAAAAAATCGGACCGGCGCAAAACAACCGGTGTAATCTTCTTTACCAGCCTGTGTTTGATTACCGGTGTTGGTTTCGGCTATTTCGTGCTTTGTCCCATGGCTGTCAATTTCCTCGGCAACTACCGTATCAGTGCTCAGGTAAAACCCCTTATTACCCTCGATTCATATATCAGCATGATC
>JBGAVF010000030.1:0-17021 GCA_044228315.1 Bacteroidia bacterium
CACGTAAAAAAGGTAGCCCATCCGATCTCGCGGTAGGTTTTATTCAATGCCTCTGTTTTGGGTAGTCCGGCCCTCAGGTTTTCAATATAATGCGTGGAGATATGAATGATATCCGACATGCAAATAGCGGCCAGAATGGGTGGAAGCAAACTGGAGATAATATCGAGGCTGTTGCCGGTAAGGGCAATAAACGCCAGGGTAAGAAGTATGGAAGCGGCAATGATAAGCAGAGGAACCACAATGGTTTTTACCGAACGGAAAAGGAAAAACAAAAACAGGCTGATAAAAAACAGTGAGAGGGAAAGATAGGTTTTCAGGTTTTTCTGAATCTCCTCTTCATACACCCGTTCTACCCGGATCTTAGCGGTAACATGGCTTTCGTCGAAACCCAGCTGTGCAATTTTCTGATGAATAGAACCCAGTATATAGTCCTTTTCATCGTTCGTCAGGTTTTGTTCATTGAATGCCGCAATGGCGATCGATTTACCGTCTTTCGATACCAGCAGGTTCCTGTATTCCTTCGACTCGAACAGATACACGGAATCGGAAGAATACAGTTCGGGCTGGGCAATATGAACTACCGGCCGGGCATTGATATCCTGGCCTTTAAAGAATATACTGTTGGAGGTGGTTAATGAATAAACCTTTATGATATGGTTAAGCCCTGCAATGTATCGGGTGAGGGTATCGGTTTTGATGAGAAAGTCCTGATGGAATATGCCCCCTTTGTTCTTCAGACCGATGAATATGAATTCATCATCAATATGGGTATTGAACTTCTCCTGAAAATCCTGAAAAAAGGCCAGGTCTTCATCACCCCGTGGAAACAGTTTTTCAATATTGAACTCAAACTTCAGGTTTCGAAGCGGCAGAAAACTCAACAGGGTTATCAGCAGAATGACATAAACAGCAATACGGCTTCTTTTTTCGTTCATACCATTTCAGAAAACATTAATTCAACCGCACAAAGAAACTAAAAAAGTTCACCTTTTATCATCATTGCTTTCGTTTGCCGCAATGAATTCATGGCTTTTTCATGTTCTTCCATCGGTACGAGATAACTCACGGCCTTATCAGCGAATTTATTGCAGTAGTTACATTCGTTGCAATCGCGGTGGCAATGTCCTTTATGGAAGAAGTCCATAAAGCCGTTCAGCTTTTTATTGTCGATATACAGGTCGAAGCTCTCATTGAAGGCCTTTTCTTCCCGTAGTGAATTCAACTGGTTCACCAGCTTGTGGGCCTTCAGCAAATTTATTTTGGATGGCTGCAACAGGTATTTCAACCCTTTCCAGTAATATTTGTCGTTGTTGTAAATAATATACTTTGAAAGGCCGTGGATCAGATCCATCATGTTACCGTCATAGGATCGTTCGGTATAGGCCTTCACAATACGGGCCAGCGCCTCAGTGGTCATGCTTCGTTCCACCAGCTTTATATTATCAACACCGGCCTCTTCATAATAGTGCAGGTCTTCGGGGCGGATGAAGGCCGACTTCAGGATCTCCACCGGATTCGACAGTAGCTTTTCAGCACAGGTGAACAGGTAATAATCGAAGCTGAAGTTATCGTTCACATGGTTTTTCTGGGAAGCATGCGCATTGTAATTCGCGTGCAGGGTCACCATCGGGCATTTGTTCATGCACATCAGGTTGGCAATGGTCTGGATCTTGCAGGTCGTCTTCTCTTTTATTTTTTTGATCTCATCGAAGTTTTTATTCAGGTCCACATACGAAATATTGATCTTATCGGCTCCGAGGTTTTCCCAGTAACGTGCTTTTTCAAAGCCGTCAATACGAACCTGAATAGAAGCAGAGACCGAAAAATTCGGATAGTTCTTTTTAATGATCTCCATCACCATGGGCAGGGAAACCGATATGCCATCCACACCGCTTTCCGAAAGCCAGTCGAGGGTTTTGCGTATGTCTTTATAGCCTGTTTTGGTGATTTCGAGATTGTCGAAGCAGGTCCCGTTCATGAGGTAGTTGAATTTCAGATTCCGTTTGTGGGCCTCTGTTACAAATTCTTTTACCTTTTCTTTTTTAACCGAAGGAAGGGTGAGTGTGGGGCGACCGCCGCCGATCAGCCCCACGTTTAATTTTCCATAGATCTCTTCGGTTTGCGAGAAGTCTATCTTCTCGAAGTAGTCGTCTTCCCAGTTTACGGGTATTGTGAGTTTCATAGGATAGTTAGTTTAAACGTTTCAGCACTCGGTTAACACTTTGCCCTGGTTCCGGAAACGGGTATTCACCGCATTTGTATACTCTGATGAAGTTTCCCGGGTGCTTTCTGTTAGTAAATCACAAGGCAAGGTACCGGGCCGCGCCCACCGAAAATATGAGTCTTGTCAGTTACCGGAATGAGTATTATCAGTTTTCGGGGCCCTGAGATGCAGGAGCAGAAAGGCCTGTACATTAGCTGAAACGGGGCATCAGGTACATGGAACCCGAAAATCATGGTTTCTGCATGGCAGGAAATGGAAATTTTTTTATTTTTACATCAATAAAAACCATGTGTTATGCTCGTAAAAACATTTGGCAGCGCCGTTTATGGAATCAATGCTGTCACCATTACCGTAGAAGTTAATGTAAATGAAGGCAAGCCTCTGTATGTGCTGGTGGGCCTGCCCGACAATGCCGTGCGCGAAAGCCAGTTCCGTATAGAAACCGCACTGAAGAACAACGATATACGGCAGCGGGGGTTGCGTATCATCATCAATATGGCACCGGCGGATATTAAAAAAGAAGGGTCCTCGTACGACCTTACCATTGCCACCGGGATCCTTGCCGCTACCGGGGAGTTGCAAAGCGATGAAATCGGGAAGTACATCATTATGGGCGAGTTAAGCCTGGATGGAAAGCTGATGCCCATAAAGGGAGCTCTTCCGATTGCTATACAGGCACGAAAAGAGGGCTTTAAGGGTTTTATTCTTCCCAAACAGAACGCGCGGGAGGCAGCCATTGTGAGCGATCTGGAGGTATATGGCATGGAAAACATCCGCGAGATCATCTCCTTCTTCAATGAAGGCATTCGTCCGCCCCGGGTGGAGATTAACACCCGGGAAGAATTTGTTGCCCGGCAGATGAACATTGACCTGGACTTCAGCGATGTAAAAGGGCAGGAGAATATTAAACGGGCTCTGGAAATTGCGGCCGCCGGGGGTCACAATGTGATCCTGATCGGGCCGCCCGGTGCAGGGAAAACCATGCTGGCCAAGCGACTGCCCACCATTTTACCCCCGCTCACCCTGCACGAGGCCCTGGAAACGACAAAGATCCACAGTGTGGCCGGCAAGCTGAGCAAAGAGGCGGGGCTGGTGCATATACGTCCGTTCCGTTCGCCCCACCACACCATCAGCGATGTGGCTCTGGTAGGAGGGGGCGGTAATCCCCAGCCCGGTGAAATATCATTGGCACACAACGGTGTATTGTTTCTGGATGAGTTGCCGGAATTCAAACGACAGGTGCTGGAAGTGATGCGGCAGCCTCTGGAAGAACGGCGGGTTACCATCTCCCGGGCAAAATTTGCCGTTGAATATCCCGCGGGATTTATGCTTGTGGCCAGTATGAATCCCTGCCCGTGCGGATATTTCAACCATCCCGAAAAGGAATGTGTCTGCGCACCGGGGGTGGTGCAGAAGTATCTGAATAAGATCAGCGGGCCCCTCCTCGACCGTATCGATATTCATGTGGAGGTGACGCCGGTGAGCTTTCATGAACTCAGCAGCAACGAGCGCAGCAGCGAAGACAGCCATATCATTCGTGAACGGGTTATCATGGCCCGGGAGGTACAGCAAAAACGATACGGTGGCGAAGAAGGCATTTATTGCAATGCGCAGATGAGCGGGCGCATGGTGAAGGAGTTGTGTGAGATAAACACCGCCGGACAAAACCTGCTGAAAACCGCCATGCAACGGCTGGGGTTAAGTGCCCGTGCCTATGACCGCATCCTGAAGGTATCACGCACCATTGCCGACCTGGCGCAGAGTGAAGAGATCCGCATCGAACACCTCGCCGAAGCCATTCAGTACCGGAGTTTGGATAAGGATAACTGGGGTAATTGAAAAGCAAATAATTTCAGAAAATGACAATTCTTTTTTGGTAACTATTATTTTAAAACAGAATTTGTACTCCAATCGGATGCACCGCTTGTTTTGAACAATGTATACCAACATATGGTTGGTCAGGTAGTGGAATAATTTGTCCTGCAAAGCAAATTACATTTAATGGTGTTACTTATCAATGAGCAATAGATTATTATTGGCAATAGGACTATCGATCTCCTTTCTTCACATATTTTCTCAACAAAGCCAATACTATCATTATACTTTTGGAAGAAAACTTCAGGGTTTTTCAATTTCTACATTTGCGAATGACACTTTGGAGTGTATTTTCAAAAACGGAATTGATTCTCAACAAATAATTGTGATTAAAAACAAAAATCTCTCAAAAACATGGTGCTATGTAAATGATACTGTTTATTACTCTGAAAACAATTTATGGAAGTACACAATTGAGGAATATAAAAACTTTTCACTTAAAGCCGGAAAGATGCTCTTTACCCCGTTACTAAACAATGGGGAATCTTTCAAAAAACATTTAGAAGATTCTAACTTTAATATTTTGTTTACCGATACAGTTATTAATACAAAAAGTTGTTTAAAACTATTGGAGACATCAAATTCAAAACAAGGTGCAATTGATTCGGTTTCATTGACAATTTATTTTCAAAATGGACTACCAATAAAATCTTGCAGCTACATTTTAACAAAACCACTTTATCAAAAATATGATATTAACATTTTAACAATTGATTCAAATGAAGATCAAATTAAAACCGTTTTGGATTCGGTTTTAAAGTGTGCACAAAATAGCGCAACCCCATTTATACCAATTTATGCGAATAAGGAAAGCCGTTCTCAAATAGATACGCTTTCAATAATACAAGAATATATAAAAAAAGAAAAGCTAGATTTAAATAATAAAATAATAGTAATCGACTTATGGTACTGCGGTTGTACACCTTGTATTCGGTCCATACCATCATTAAATGAGCTATCAGAAAGAAAAGATATTTTTATTATTGGATTAAATATGATGGACGATTCTATGGCAAAACTAAATATAGTTTCATTTCCAACAGTAATTGTTTTTAATCCTTTAAATAGGGAATACAGATTTCAAATTGGATATAATGAAGAGAATAATATTGGTGAGATTAGAAAGTTGATTGATTCGGTTAAATAATAGCAATGTAAAAAGTGATTTATTGGAATCGAAGTATAAAAAGCACAGAACAATCGTAGATCAATTCAAATAATTGTTTATGAATCTGCGCAAAACACACTTCAAATATCGAACTGCTTTCTGTCATTTTCTTCTTTTGTCGCATCATTCATTCGTTAAGTAATTGATGTGCCAGTTGGGACAAATACAACAACCTAAAGCAATCTGTTCAGACGCCATTATAAAGAGAATCAGGGAAAACTGCTTTTTTTGAAAAGTCTAGGCGTTTTGTAACGAATAAATTCTTTCACATTCTCCTGAAAACCGGTCCGTAATCCATGGTTCGTATTCTGCCGCTGGCATCAACAAACTTGATATTAAAAAAAATCAGTAATGATTTCACGGGTGTTTCTAAGGCAGCCGTCTTTATAGTGTCGCTGATGTTGGCATCGAATCCTGATAATAAAGTAGCCGATCCGCGTTCATTTTGTCTGATGCATTGCCAGAATACCACACGGTATGTTTCATTCATTTTTGATGAGTCTGTAGAGATCACAGTGATCGAATCCCAATTCATAATCTCAGAACTATCAACGCCCCCACCGGTTTTTCCATGGATTAGAACATCATACAAGGGGATATATTTGGTAACCGTATTTTCCTTGATTGTACCACCGGCAATACCTACCCACCCGCCTTTTGAAGCAGAATCATGCTGAGCGAAAGAGGGGTTACATATAGCTATACATAACAACGTTGAAAGGAAAACGAATAGTTTATTCATTTCTAAAAACAATTTTAGGCTTTAACAAAGATACCGGGATTGCATGTCAATTTCCTGAAAACAAATAATGAAGCACAGTCGGTTTCGGGAAGCGCAATGAATTACCCGCCTATTTTATTGGTAATGGTTAAAAAACCAATTACATTCCAAACATTCATAAAGTAAATTACATATCCGGTGATGTTTATCAACTTTGTGAATAATAAACAAATCTCAATCAATCACTAATTACAAATTACTATGGACGAAATCATGGGTACTATCAAAATTTTTGCAGGCAATTTTGCCCCACGCGGGTATCTTTTCTGCGAAGGCCAATTGCTTTCAATTGCACAAAACACAGCCTTGTTTTCAATTCTGGGAACACAATACGGCGGTGACGGAACAACAACGTTTGCCTTACCAAACCTTAAGGGTGCATTCAGCGACGGCAATGCCGACCTGCACTACATCATCTGCATCATGGGTGTTTACCCGTCGAGAGATTAATTGAAAAGCAAGAGACGGAAATGCCGGAATACCGTCTCTTGCCTTTTCTTTTTTATTCACAGGGTATTGAACGCCGGGCTGTTTCTATGCAGAATTCCTAATTTTACCGGGTCATGTCAGCAACCCCATACCACCGCCCCACCTGGGATGAATATTTTATTGAAGTGATGGATGCCATCTCCAAACGTGCCACGTGCAACCGGGGCCGGAGCGGATGTGTGATCGCTCGGGATAACCAGTTGCTGGTGACAGGGTATGTAGGTTCTCCGGTGGGCCTGCCGCATTGCGACGATGTGGGCCATCAGATGAAGAAGATGCTGCACGAAGACGACAGCATCACCGAACACTGCGTTCGCACGGTACACGCCGAACAAAACGCGATCTGTCAGGCTGCCAAGCTGGGGGTTTCGCTCAACGGGGCCACCCTGTATTGCCGTATGACCCCTTGCCGTGTTTGTTGCATGCTCATCATCAACTGTGGCATTGTACGCGTGGTATGCCAGCGGAAATACCATGCCGGTGCTGAATCGGAACGCATGTTCCAGGAGGCAGGCATTTCTCTTGAGTATGTGTTCGACGAACAACAGCAATACGAATCCTGACACCTTTACACCTTCCGTATACCGTAAAGCGGGTATTTCACGGCCATCGCGTATCATTTTGTTTACTTTTTCGTTACAGGTAATATTATAGGGTATATAACCATTTAATAAACCCTGCATCATGAAATCCGGTATTGTAGTTTATGTGTGTCTGCTGCTTCTGCTCAGTGGCTGTGTAAGCGCCTCGAAATACCAATCCGTGGTGGCTGAGAACAAGAAGAAAGCATCTGCCATTAAAAGCCTGAACAAGAAGGTTAAGACCCTGGAAGACGAAAACAAACGGCTGAAAGACAGTATCGCGTCACTTTCCTATACCCGCAATGATGTAACACCGCCCCGGGCGACCGCCTCCACCACTGTGGCTCCCAAGGGCGTGGTACTCTCTCCCGACAGTTTTCACACCATTGATGAAAAGCTTGTACTGTATTACATAAACTATGTGCGCACCAAGCCCCAGGAGTTTTTGAAGAAATATGTACTCACGAAGAATGTCGACACCACCGACAGCTATTATGCTTCGCTGATAAAAACCCTGCGCACTATGAAGCCGGTGGCACCGCTCACTGCCGATAAAATCCTGTTTGAAGGTGCCCGATGCCATGCCTATGAAAGCGGAAAGACCGGATATGTTGGACATGAGCACAAGAACTGTAAAAAAGTTTACAGTGCGGAATGCTGTGCCTATGCTTCCTATAGTGATGATAAGGCGTTGAAGTATGTGCTGCAGCTTCTGGTCGACAAGGGTGTTTCCTCCCTCGGTCATCGTAAGATATTGCTGATGGAAGATTTGCATGAGGTGGGGATTTCTATTCAACCCCACAAAGTATTCGGCGAAAATGTGGTACTCGATTTCAGCTATTAAGCCGTAATGACGCGTTTACCTTTTGTAAGATACGCCGGCAAAAAACCGCTGACACTCATTTTATAAAGACGTTTGTCTTCCGGAGTTTCAATTAACGGGATGCGGGGAATGGCGGTAAGTGCCCGTGCATGTTCCGGAAAAACATTCCCGATGCGGGTGGTAACAGCCGTTTTAAACCCCACTTCTGTTGCCAGCTGAAACTCCCGTTCCCCGGCCTCATCCGCACTGCCGTAAGGGTATGCGAAATGTTCCACCGGTTGCCCGAGGATCTCTTCCACGAAGTTTTTGCTTAACAGCATCTCTTCTCTTGCCACCTCCGTTTCCAGTCGGCTCAGCGGGTAATGATGCACAGTATGGGCACCAAGGGTGGCCAGGGGTTCCCGGCTCAGTGTCTGGATTTGTTCCCGGCTCATGGACGCATAGCCGTTATACGATTTGCAGGGCGGATACAACTCCATCAGTTCACGGTACAAGGAATAGCCGGAATCGAAACCGGTATGGATGATGGAGGCACGAAATGTAAGGTAGGCCGCTTCCTTTTCCCGGGCTGAACGAAGGCTGTATTCTTTACCCCTGAATTGAATACGGTTGTAACATAACAGAATATCTTCCAGATCGCTCCACCAGCATTCCAGCCTCTCTTCAATAAGTGCCCGGCATATATAAATACAGAAGGGCACTTCATGTTTTTTAAAAACCGGATAGGCCAGTGTGTAATTGTCTTCATAGCCGTCGTCGAGCGTGAACACAACAAACGGTTTTTGAAGGGTTCCCTGCACCAGTTGTGTATGCAGCTGATCGATACTCAGAAAGGTGTATCCCTTGTTCTTATAGGAAAGAATCACCTCTTCCAGATATGCAGGCGTTATTTCCAGGTTTTTATTCCAGCGTATGCGTGGTCCGGATGCGTTCTCGGCTACCCGGTGCAGCGTGAGTATATGTCCGTGCCCGGCAAAGAACGGTGCGGCCATGCGGTAAATACCGGTTGAATACGCCAGTTGGGAGAGTAGCGACATTTTTTTCTTCCGCAAATAACAGAAAATAGGTTCATTAAAAGTGTATTAAAAAATGACAACTTAACTACTATTAAAAACCATTGTGGCATGGAATTCGTATTGTTGAAGTATAAATTAATTATACCCATGAAACAATTTGTTCGCACCCTCATTCTTGCGCTGGTTTTCACCGCATTCTTAACCGTAAAAGCTTCTTCACAAACTGTATATGTGCAGGAGAATGGTAAAAAGTATCACATGAAAAACTGTGCCGTAGCCGGTACCGGTAAAAAAGGCATGACCATTGCCGAAGCCAAAAAAGCAGGCTACACGGCCTGTGCCAAATGCAAGCCCGATGAAAACACAAAGGCGGAAGAGAAAAAAACACAACCTGCCGACAAGCCAAAAACACCTGCTGATAAGCCAAAAACAGGCAAGTAAGTGTTCGGTTCCAACGCAAAACAAAAAACCCCTTCAGGATTGTGAAGGGGTTTTTTTATGAATAATGGTTTCATTCTTATCGTGAGTAATTCGGGGCTTCTTTGGTGATTGTGATATCGTGCGGGTGGCTTTCTTTAATGCCGGCTCCCGTGATACGTGTGAATTTGGCATTCTGCAATTCAAAAATATTGCGGGCACCGCAGTAGCCCATGCCGGCACGTAACCCGCCGATGAGCTGATACATCACCTCGCTCAGTAATCCTTTATACGGCACATGGCCCACAATACCTTCCGGCACCAGTTTTGAGATCTCTTCTTCGGCATCCTGGAAGTATCGGTCGCGGCTGCCTTTTTGCATTGCTTCCACCGATCCCATACCCCGGTATGATTTTACTTTTCTTCCATCGTAGATGATGGTTTCGCCCGGGCTTTCTTCCACTCCTGCAAACAGGGAACCAGCCATAATACAATCCGCACCGGCCACCATGGCTTTTACAATATCACCGCTGTAGCGTATACCACCGTCGGCAATCACGGAAACACCCAGCGGACGACAGGCCCTTGATGCATCGAAGATGGCGGTAAGCTGTGGTACACCGATACCGGCAATGATGCGGGTGGTGCAGATGGAACCGGGTCCAACCCCAACTTTTACGGCACTGGCTCCGGCTTCTGCCAGGGCTTTGGCACCTTCGTAGGTGGCCACATTGCCTACAATAAAATTAAATTCCGGATGGCGGGCCTTGGCTTTTTTTAGTTCATTAATTACACCCAGACTATGACCATGGGCCGTGTCAATGGTGATGATATCGGCACCCGCTTTGATGAGGGCATCAATGCGCTCTTCGGTATCAGCTGTAACGCCTACGGCAGCACCAACGCACAACCGGCCAAAGGCATCTTTGCAGGAATTCGGATTCGACTTCACCTTTAAAATATCCTTGTAGGTGATGAGTCCGCACAGTTTGTAGTTCTTATCAACGACCGGAAGCTTTTCGATCTTATATTCCTGAAGGATCTTTTCGGCGTTGGCGAAGTCGGTACCTTCCGGAGCGGTAATGAGGCCTTCTTTGGTCATCACTTCCGAGATCTTTTTGGAACTGTTTTTCTCGAAGCGCAGGTCACGGTTGGTGATGATGCCTTTCAGTTTGCCGTTGCCATCCACCACCGGAATACCCCCGATCTTATTTTCGCGCATTATTTTCAATGCATCTTCAATAAGCTGATCTTCCAGCAGGGTGATGGGGTCGAGGATCATGCCGCTTTCCGAGCGCTTTACCTTGCGCACCTGCAATGCCTGCTGCTCAATCGACATGCTTTTATGAATGATACCCAAGCCGCCTTCACGGGCCATGGCAATGGCCAGTTCAAATTCCGTAACGGTATCCATGGCCGCTGAAATGATGGGTACATTCAGGCGCAGGTTTTTAGCAAGAGAGGTAGAAATATTGGTTTCCCGTGGAAGAACTTCCGAGTAAGCAGGGAGTACCAGAACATCATCGAAGGTAAGACCTTCGGAAATGAATTTATCGTTGTAAGAGAGCATAGCAAATAACGTATATTATTTGCGGGGCGAAATTACAAAAAAGCCGGAAGAAAACCGGTTTTATTTTTATAGATAACGAAACGCCTGTGTTTATTTTTCTTCCGGACCCGGTTTTCAGGTGGGATGAAGCCATATATGGCCCAGTGTCTGCACAATTTTAAGCCGTTACAGGATTTGGTGCGACAGAGCAGGTTGACGAAAATTCAGGAAGGGGGAAACTCACCAATATAGCTTCGGCCCAGTCCCCGTCCTTTTTCAATGAAGGCATCTTTCAGTCCGTGGCTTATTTGCTGGTAGGCATACGATACCGGTGAATCGTTGAAATCGCCGCAAAGAATTACTCTGTGCGGACTGGCTTTAATGGCTTCCCTTATTTTCTGAGCCTGAGAGGCCCGTGTTACAAATGCCTGCCGCATGCGGCTGATGATGGATTTGGATTCTTCCAGGGCCTTGTCTTTATCGTCGGTAAACTCGCGCAAAAAACGGTAATCCTTATTCTGAAACCGGATGGACTGCAAGTGTACATTGAATACACGCAAGGTGGTTCCGTTCACATCAATATCGGCATAAATGGTACTGTTTCCGGAAGGAGCATCGTAGGGTACTTCCCCCGTTCCCAGAATCGGATACCGGGAAATGATGACAGTGCCTGCCTGATAAGCCGCGTTTTTTTCCGCAACCACATTATGAAAATAGTAATGTTCTGCATTGATGGCTTCAGCAAAGGTGCGCTCAAGTTGAATTTTCC
Organism: Bacteroidia bacterium; assembly: GCA_044228315.1. GTDB lineage: Bacteria > Bacteroidota > Bacteroidia > UKL13-3 > UKL13-3 > CAINMV01. Next base: position 11,693 of record JBGAVF010000030.1, read on the forward strand.
AGGTTCTGATATTGCAGTATTCCTGCATGCACAGTATGTCGGGTTTTTCATCTGAAATAAGTTTCAGAATGTCGTCGCGCAGGTTCGTGTTTTTTTCAAACCCGAAGTTCATCACATTGTAACTCATCACACACAAAGCCGTTGAATCCGCCGTATCTTTCGTATGGTATTCAACGGTGCGTGTAAAGAACGACCAGCCGCTGAGCAGGGCAAAAAGCGACATCAGAAACTTCAGATGCAGCTGTGCGATCCACCACAACATCATGAGCACATTGGCCATCATTATAAACGGATAGGCGAGCCCGAAGAAGGCGGGGATATAAAACAAATCCGGGTTTACATATACCGAGGCATAGCTCAGGAAGAGGGCTGCCACCAGTGCGGTATTGAGCACAAACACAATGATATTCAGTACACGTATCACCCTTCAAATGTAAGGAAACAGGCATTAAAAGTGGTAACAGCCCCGGCGGTGCTTTCCGTTTCGGTGCAGCAGGTACTGCTTGTTTTCGAATGTACCGATGTTGTAATAAAAAGAAAGAGCGGCAATATTGATGTAGGTGTCTTTTTGTTTCGGGTTGCCGCGGTATGCCCCCGGCAATGATAAAGGAGTTTTGTTTGGGTCGATTTCCGAACGACGGTCGGAGAGTTGAATGGTAAGATGGGCCGGCCCCGGTGCTTTGTTCGCGATGATCACTTTCGCATCGGGATATTGACCGCTTACGTCATCAATAAAATCAGTATTGGTGTACCGGTTGATGAGTTCAAAACACATGCTCAGGTGCGGACTAATATGAAAACGAAAACCGGCACCAACCGGAACGCAAAATGCGGTGAGGGAATAGTTTTTAGCATAGCCGGGAAGTCCCTGTCCTTCGGTGCCCACCGGTTGCAGGTATACTTTGTTTCCCTGGTAATACGTGTACGGGTTGAAATGAAACACACCGGCACCCAGCACAAAATAGGGATGTACGGCAAACTCTTTTTTACGGGAAAACACCTTCAGGAAATTGAATTCTATGGCGGAATAAAACTCGTAGATCAGTGATTGAAAATTCAGATTGCGAACATACCGGCCACTGGTGATATCGCGGGTCAGATGATCATCGCCTGACACTTTTAAAACAGAAACCGAGTTCTTCCATGTAAATACCGGGCTGAGCTGTATGCCCAGAAACAGGCTGCCCGATAGTCGTGTGGATTTGAGGTTGGTGTCGAAGAAGAAAGGTTTGCGGTTGCCCGACCCTCCGCCCAGATCACCCAGAAAGTTACAGGGGGCCAGAGAGGCTCCCACAGAAACCTTCGACTGCGGTAACACAGGTGTTGTGAGTATACAAAGAATAAAAAGAATAACCCATCGCATACTGCTGGCTAATACGCCGTTTAGTAGTTATTGAATATACTTTTGAAGAATTGACTTTACTGCTTCATTTCCGGGAGTTACGGCAATATTTCCTGCGATCAGTTCATCCAGAATGCGGTCGTTGGTTTCACCTTGTTTCAGGGCTGTGCTGTACGGCACATTGCTGAAGGTAACCAGTTCGTATTGCGATTTGAACACATCGCCGTAATATTCGGTGAGGGCATGTTCCACCTGTTTGCGGTGCTGAAATTCCGGCTGTCCTACCTTGTCGCGCATTTCTACAAAATTTTGCAGGGCCAGATGGGCTATGGCATCGGCATTGGGTTTGCGCAGTTGCTGGTAGTTTTCAAAAATGGCTTTCCAGTTGTCAGGGTATTTATCCATGCATTCATCAAGAATCACACAGTCTTCAAAGGCACAGTTCATACCCTGGCCGTAGAACGGAACGATGGCATGCGCCGCATCGCCGAGCAGGGCCATTTTATCTTTATATACCCATGGGTAACAACGCACGGTTACCAGGCTACCGGTAGGGTTGCCGAAGAAGTCGTCGGACAGGTGGGTGAGAAACGGCATAGCATCGGCAAAGTTTTCGCGGAAGAAGGCCAGCATCTTATCTTCGGTGTCGATGCTTTCAAAACTATGGGGTCCCTTATGCGGATAGAAGAGGGTGCAGGTAAAACTGCCATCCGGATTGGGGAGGGCGATCATCATAAAATTACCCCGGGGCCAGATGTGAAGGCAGTTTTTATCCAGGGCAAAACCACCGTCGGGAAGGGAAGGAATATGCAGTTCCTTGTAACCGTAGTCCTCAAAATCCTGGCTGTAATCGAATCGCTGGCTGAGCTGCATATGCAAACGGGTAGCTGCAAAAGCACCGTCGGTACCGATGATTCGGCCACATGTCACCAGTTTGCGGGCGCCGGAAGGGGTTTCAAATTCAGCTATGCCTTTTTCAGGATCCACATCCGTGCATTTATGATCGAAATGCAAGGAGATGTTCTCAAAGTCGCTGGCCAGTTTCAGCAGCTGAATGTTCAAGCCGCCCCTCGACACGGAATTGATAGCCTGTCCTTCTTTACCGTAAGGCTGAAACGAGAGTTCACCGGTTTTACTGTGCACCATCCGTCCGCCCATGGGAATGGCCTGTTCGAGAATAACAGTATCCATACCTACTTTTTCAAGGGCGCGCAAACCCCGGTTCGAGAGCGCCAGGTTAATGCTTTTGCCCTGATATACATTTGATCTGCGTGGGTCGGGCCGGCGTTCGTAAACATCTACCTTATACCCTCTTTTTGCCATAAATATGGCCAGTAATGATCCGGAAAGTCCTCCGCCAATGATTGTAATTTGTTCCATAAACAGTTGCGTACAAAGTAACAAGAATTATTAAAACGAATCAGTAATTCCGGTCATGATTTTTATGAGATCGACTTACCGGAGAAGAAATGTGGTTTACGGGGTCCGGAAAAGCGGAAAATGAAATCAATGGATCGAAGGGGAGAGGAACGCTTTACCAATGTGCTACATCGCAGAATGGAAACGGATTTCATTTCTGAATGCAGCGCACCGGAGGTAAAGAGTCGGGTGTATGTTTACACCCATTTCATTTTCATTAGTAGACTTAATTCATTAAAGGTATTTTTAAGGATATACGAATGTGAAAAGAAAAAGCTTCCAAATCAGACCAATTTAGTTCTAAATTTAGAATCCCAAATTAAAGATTCAGAGGGGTTTCAGAAAGGGGGAAGGGAAAGGAGAGGGCCGGTTGAATTGACGGAACGGCACCGGATACTAAGCGTTGAGACCTTGTCAGTTAAGGTTTTTAGTTATGTTTTTTATCTCGAGTCGGGCCGGTTTTTTCAGGTACAGAATATTGTAAACTGCCGTCATAATGGGCATATCAACTTTATGCTTTTTATTGATTTCGAACATGCATTTGCTTGCATAATACCCTTCTGCTATCATATTCATCTCCATTTGAGCAAATTTTACCGAACAGCCTTTACCAATCATGGTTCCAAACATTCGGTTACGGCTGTATAAGGAATAGGCGGTTACAAGCAAATCGCCCAGGTAAGCGCTTTCGTTTACATCCCGGTGTATGGGTTTTATTACGTCCACAAAGCGTTTCATTTCACGTATGGCATTAGCCACCAGTACCGACTGAAAGTTATCGCCATAACCCAGTCCGTGGCAGATTCCGCTGGCCAGCGCGTATACATTCTTCAGCACGGCTCCGTATTCAGCACCGATCAGGTCTTCATTCACCGAGGTGTTGATGTAATGGTTGTTGAGGTATCTGGCTATGGTCTGTGCCGGTTGTTTGCTGCCCCCGCACAACGTAAGATACGACAAACGTTCCAGGGCCACTTCTTCAGCATGGCAGGGGCCGGCAATCACGGCCTGCTGAGCCGGACTTACCCCGTAATGTTTTTCCATATAATCGGCTACCACCAGGTTATACTGGGGCACCACCCCTTTAATGGCCGATACCACTACCTTGTTTTTAAACGCTGCCGGTTTGCAGTCTTTCAGTACCTCATGCAAAAACGCGGCCGGCACGGCCAGAATAATGATATCGGAGGAGCTGATAGCCTGTTTGATATCGGAGGTGAAAGCGATCTTTTTTACATCGAACAGAACGTCGGTGAGGTAATTGGGATTGTGCTTGAACTTACGGATATGTTGAATGGTCTCTTCTTTACGCAACCACCAGGTAAGCTTCTTGGGTTGCTTGTTATCGCACAGGATCTTTACAAGGGCAGTAGCCCAGCTTCCTCCCCCGATGAGGGTGATATGTGGCTTGGTTGGCATGATACAAAAATGAAGAAATAAATTGGTAAATGGCACAATCGAGCAAGTTTTTGGTATTTCGTTTTGATTGTAAAAAGCAAAGTGATAGCGCCATGGGTGTGAAAGAAAAAAAAGAAGGCTACATCCTATCAGAAGTAATTTTTTGTCAATTGGGAACAATAAGTGAATTATTGCCGTATGTAATTTTTATGTGTGGTTTCATTTTTACAGGTTGACTCTTCATGTAGTTTTTTCCAGTTCATCTCAATCAATGCTTCTTTCTTTTTTCTGCCCCATGCTTTGAGTTGCTTTTCCCTGTTTATGGCCAACGTGAAGTCGGTGTATTGTTCAAAATAAACGAGTTCAACAGGTCGTCGGGTTGAAGTATATGATGAGGTATTAAATGCTGAATTATGCTCTTCAACACGACGTTCAAGATTGTTTGTAATTCCTACATAATAGCTTTTATCGGAACATCTCAGCATGTAGACATATAAGTATCTATTCATTTTGCAAGTTTTTATTGATTGCAAGAATAAAAGATGGAGTTGAAAGTGAGCCCTCGGCTCCGCTCGGGATGACAAAAGAGCTCTGCTGGAGATGAAATGTGTTATGTAATACAGAAAATCAGCAAACGTAGCCTATTGCAAACAGAGTAAGTTTAATTTCCATTCGATAAAAACACGAATGGTGTTCAACGTTTAATATTCAAGCAAACGCTTCAGGTCTTCAACAATGCGTTGCTTCGGCAAGAAGTTTTGTTCCAGTGGGATACTGAACGGTACCGGTGTATCGAGCGAAGCGGTGCGCTTCACAGGCGCATCGAGGAATTCAAAACAATGTTCTGCGATCCATGCCGCGATTTCTCCACCCACGCCACCGGTATAGCAGTCTTCATGAAACACCAGCACCTTGCCGGTTTTTTTCACTGCGGCTCTTACCGCTTCTTTATCCCAGGGCAGCAGGCTTCTCAGATCCAGTATCTCAATACTATATTCCTTCAGTTGTGCCGATGCTTCCATGGCCCAGTGCACCGCGGCACCATAGGTAATGATCGTAGCATCATCCCCTTCCTGCACTGTTTTGGCCTTGCCAATCTCAACCTCATAGTAGCCATCGGGAACGGGCGCTTCATTGCTCCGGTACAATCCTTTGTGTTCGAAGAACAAT
>JBGAVF010000031.1:0-17801 GCA_044228315.1 Bacteroidia bacterium
CATGCAGACCGAACCAAAAGGTTTAAGAAGCTTTCCGTTTTAGTACGGCCAGCGTTTTTTCAACGATGGAGGCGGCATTGAGACCGTATTTCTCCATAAGCTGCTCCGGGGTGCCGCTTTCACCAAATGTGTCATTCACAGCTACCATTTCCATCGGCAGCGGCATGCTGGCCGCCAGAAGCTGTGCAATACTGTCGCCCAGACCTCCGTTCATCTGATGTTCTTCGGCGGTTACCACGCAACCGGTTTTCTTTACAGAGCGCAACACGGCTTCTGTATCGAGTGGTTTTATAGTATGTATGTTTATGATTTCGGCATCAATACCTTTTTCAGCAAGTATATGTCCGGCTTCAATGGCTTGCCATACCAGGTGTCCGGTAGCAAATATGCTCACGTCTTTTCCTTCATTGATCATGAGGGCCTTGCCGATCACGAAGGAATCTTCTGATGTGAAATTGGGAACTACCGGGCGGCCGAAACGAAGGTATACCGGTCCGGGATAATTGGCAATGGCTTTGGTGGCTGCCTTGGTCTGGTTGTAATCGCAGGTATTTATCACCGTCATGTGCGGCAGCATTTTCATCAGGCCAATGTCTTCCAGGATCTGATGGGTGGCTCCGTCTTCGCCCAGAGTGAGGCCGGCATGGGAAGCACATATTTTCACGTTCTTCTCACTGTATGCCACACTCTGACGGATCTGATCGAATACACGACCCGTGCTGAAATTGGCAAATGTGCCTGTATATGGTATTTTCCCCCCGATCGTAAGTCCGGCTGCGATTCCTATCATATTGGCTTCTGCAATGCCTGTCTGGAAAAAACGGGCAGGAAATTCTTTTGCAAAAGCATCCATTTTTAATGAGCCGGTAAGGTCGGCGCACAGGGCCACGATATTCTCATTTTGTTTTGCTGCTTCCAGAAGTCCTGCGCCAAAACCGCTTCGGGTATCTTTTTTATCGATGATGGTATACGTTTTCATGAATGACGGATTGATGGGGCAAAAGTACCTAATCCGGTGGCATGTGCAGGGTGCCGTGGTATAAAATTAATCACACGTTGTATACATTATCAGAACAGGGCAGGGCGTGCATTTATTCCGATAAATACCAGCAGCCCGATCAGAAGCAGCAGCAAAGTGATAAGCATTATTGTTTTTCGTGCACGGAGGGCTCCAATAACTCCAGTAATGGAGCATAGAAGAAAGGCCAGGCCCCATCCGCTGCAATACATGGCATACAGCCCCGGGGTTTGATAGAAAAGGGGTATCTCAATGCCCCAGAGGGGTGTGGTGTATTCAAAGCCGAGCCAGATCCGCCCGCTTTCAGCAAGCAATATCGCAGCAAAAAATGCCATGATCTCACATACAAGAAGGGTTGATATTTTAAAAGCGCTGAGCATGAGGAGTTACAACCGGACAAATGTGTACACGAACCTGTGGACCGCCTAGTTCAGGCTCATAACAGGCATCATACTCACATTCTGATGCATGGCCAGTTCGGCGATATCATACGAATCGAAATAGTCAACCATTGGCATGGCTTTAATGTAAGCATCAACCTTTTCGTACGATTCAGCATAGAAGATAACCCACAAGTACGTACGGTCGGCTGAAAGGCTGTACACCTGCACAATGCCTTCCTGAATCCAGTCGTTGATCTGTGACCGTTGAGAAGGGATCAGGTTCCAGAATTCATCGGCAGGATCTTCCGGAATCATAATGGTTGCCATGAAAAAATTCATAAAATCAAAGGTACAACTTTTCCATGAGTCGTGAGAAGGGAAGGGGTAACCGATTTCTGCACCGGCGGTTGAAAAATGGAGGAGACTAGTTGCCTTTTTTACGGGTATTCATTATTTGTACCTTCTCATGAAAGGCGTCTTTGGTAGCCTATTCCTTCTTCTTAGCAGCTTTTTTTACGGCTTTCTTTGCCGGACTTTTACTGCTGGCTGCTTTCTTAGCGGGTGCTTTTCGGGCTGCTTTTTTGGGTTTCGAGAAAGCATCGGGAATCTGGGCCTCGATCATGGGCTTGATGTCGTCCAGTTGCATGGCTGCCAGCTCTTCTGCGGTGTATTTTCCACCTTCTTTTTTCGGAAGTACTTTCAGCATTTTTTTCTGGAAACGCAGGAATGGTCCCCAGCGTCCGTTCTCAATGCTTATTTTCTCGTCAGGCCATTGCACAATGAATCGTTTCGATTCCTTTTCAACCTTTTTCTCAATTAGCTCATGACACTGAGGTTCGGTGATGGTATCGAAATTATAGGCCCTCGGAATATTAATGAACAGGTCGTTCCATTTTATGAACGGGCCAAATCGTCCTTTGCCCTTGGTGATGGGTTTTTCCTCATAATAACCGATCGGCGCATCGCCTTCCTGCTTCTGACGGATGAGCTCAATGGCTTTCTCCATGCTTACATCCAGGGGGTCGGTGCCTTTTGGAAGGGAGATGAACTGTTCGCCGAATTTTACATACGGTCCAAAACGTCCGTTGTTCACCGACACTTCTTTCTCTTCGTAGTTACCCAGACTTAACGGCAGTTTAAATAACTGCAGTGCATCTTCCAGTGTAACGGTTTCGATACTCTGCGCGCTGCGTAATGAAGCAAACTTCTTTTCCGTATCATCTTCCGCACCGATCTGTGCCAGGGGCCCGAAGCGTCCTACACGCACACTCACCACTTTTCCTGAAACCGGGTCGGTTCCCAGGATCCGCTCGCCGGAAGCTCTTTCTGCCGTGTCGGATGTTTTTTCTACGGTGCTGTGAAACGGTTTGTAAAATTCATCGATCATTTTTCCCCACGGGATCTTCCCTTCGGCTATTTCATCGAACTCTTTCTCTACCGTAGCGGTGAAGTTATAATCCATGATCTGGTGGAAATATTTCTGCAGGAAATCGGTCACTACATTGCCGATATCGCTGGGAAACAATTTGGCTTTTTCGGCTCCTGTATTTTCTTTTTTTACTTCCTGGGTCACACGGTTATTCTTCAGGGTGATCTGCACAAAATCACGCTGACGGCCTTCCCGGTCTTCTTTCACCACATAGCCCCGTTTCTGCACGGTACTGATGGTAGGAGCATAGGTAGATGGTCGACCAATGCCCAGCTCTTCCAGCTTTTTCACCAGGCTTGCCTCTGTGTAGCGGGCCGGTGGGCGGGAGAATTTTTGTGTAGCCGTGAGTTCATTCAGGGTCAGTTTCTCACCACTTTGCAGTGGGGGAAGCATGTCTTTGCTTTCATCTTCGGTATCCTCGTCGGAGCTTTCAAGGTATAATGCAAGGAACCCTTCAAATTTTATTACTTCCCCGGTGGCGATCAGCTTTTCGGAGGTGGTGTTAATGCCAATGGTGACAATGGTTTTCTCGATCTGTGCATCGGCCATCTGGCTGGCAACAGTGCGCTTCCATATCAAATCGTACAGCCTTTGCTCACGGGAGTCGCCCTGTATGCTGCGGTGGCTGGCATAGGTAGGACGAATGGCCTCGTGTGCCTCTTGTGCAGAAGCCGATTTGTTGGCAAAACGACGGAACTGATGAAACTCCGGTCCGTAATTTTTTTCAATTTCACTTTTAATGGTTCCCAGGGCCAGATCACTCAGATTTACCGAGTCGGTACGCATATAGGTGATATGCCCCGCCTCGTATAGTTTCTGTGCGATCGTCATGGTTTGGGTAACACCATACCCCAGTTTACGGCTGGCTTCCTGCTGCAGGGTCGACGTTGTAAACGGTGCTGAGGGCGACTTTTTCGCCGGTTTGGTTTCAATATTTTCAATGGTGAATTCAGCGCCGTTGCATTTGTTCACAAAAACTTCCGCGGCTTCTTTCGTATCGAAGTTTTTAGGCAGTTCAGCCTTTAAAACTTTGCGGCGTCCTTTATCGTCAATATCAAACAGGGCGGCCACCTTATAAGTTGCAGAACTGTTGAAGTCATTGATCTCACGTTCCCGTTCTACAATGAGCCGTACCGCCACACTCTGCACCCGGCCGGCTGAAAGATTACTCCGCACTTTTTTCCACAGGATCGGGCTGAGCTCAAAACCCACCAAACGGTCGAGCACGCGCCGGGCCTGCTGGGCATCGACCAGGTTCTTATCAATGGTGCGCGGATTCTCAATGGCTTTTAAAATAGCTTCCTTGGTGATCTCATGAAAAACAATACGTTTTGTTTTATGAATATCCAGTCCGAGCACTTCGGCAAGGTGCCAGCTAATGGCTTCCCCTTCCCGGTCCTCATCGGAAGCAAGCCATACCTGGGAAGCTGCCTGTGCCGATTTTTTAAGGTCGCTCACCACATTCTTCTTATCGGGAGGAACGATGTAAAACGGTTTGTATCCGTTCTTAATATCAATGGCGGAATCATCTTTCGGCAGATCGCGGATATGCCCGTAGCTTGACTTCACAAGGAAATCGCTTCCCAAAAATTTCTCAATGGTTTTGGCTTTGGCAGGGCTTTCTACAATTACCAGGTTTTTAATCGAATCACTTTTTGCCATGTATTATGGAGGCTATTCTTTTTTTGAAAACAGGGTGCAAAGAAAACAATTTTTGGCATTTACAAATATTTCATCCCCGTCAGCCGGGTTTCATACATATATATATGAGTAGAAAATGAAGGCGTTATGCTCCTGTTTCCGGGCAGAAATTTTAAAAGAAAACCGTGAACGCTGTTCTCAGGGTATTGCAGTGTGCTTCTACCACATCCTTTACATGGAAACTATAGCCCCCGCCTGCTGCACATACCACCGGCAGGGCATTATGCCGGGCTGTTTTAAATACCTGTTCATCACGTTTCCGGCATCCTTCCCGGGTGAGGTTCAGTTTCCCGAATTTGTCGGTGCCCAGCACGTCAACCCCGCACAAATAAAATAAAATGTCGGGACGGAAGCTGCGTACCACGGATTCCAGGTTTTCGGTAAGCAGCGCAAGGTAAGTTTCATCGTTGCACCCTCCCGGCAGTTCAATATCGGTATCCGAAATTTCTTTTCTCAGCGGATAATTGTCTTTACTATGCATACTGAATGTATATACCCGTGGGTCGTTGCGGAAGATGGAAGCAGTGCCGTTCCCTTGATGCACATCCAGATCGCAGATAAGGATCCGCTCTGTTTTTTTATATTTAAGAAGGTAGTTAGCGGCAATGGCAAAATCGTTGAAGATGCAGAATCCTTCCCCTTTCGCCGCGAAGGCATGGTGCGTTCCTCCTGCGATGTTCATAGCAAAACCTGTTTCAAGCGCCCGCAGTGCGCAGTCAATGGTACCCTGCATAATGATGCATTCACGCAGCACCAGTTCAGAGGTCATGGGATACGGGAAACCGATACGTCGCATCTCAATGGCACCCAACCCGCATGCCATAACCTGTTTCATATAGTGGGCATCGTGGGTCAGTGCAATGGTTTCAGCAGGAGCCGGCCCGGGTGCAAACAATGCATCAGCGGTTATGCAGCCTTCATACATCAACTGTTCCGGAATCAGATCATATTTTATCATGGGAAATTTATGATCGTCGGGAAGCGGATGACGGTAGGAGGGATGCCAGGCCAGAATACTTTTTTCCATGTATTGCGCAAAGATATTAAGGCCGGTCTGCACACGGGGCTCTTTCACTGATGAAAATCATATAGTGGTTCAAATCCTTGCCAATAGTCATATTCAGGGGCTTTGAGCAGACCGGTGTACCGTGTCACCGCAGATATATCCGTTAAAAAGTTGTGATTCAGCATGAAAAAAATGTACTTTCGCGCTTCAAAAATCAGGATAGCCGTACGTGCGATGCCCGTAACTTTTTGAGGAACATACAGTATTGGTCGTCCGGTTATTTTAAAGAGTTCACCGATGAAAATAGGTACCATAAAAGAAAGCAGATCCGGGGAAACCCGTGTAGCCTTATCTCCCGACGTAGTCAGGAATTTTGTTAAGAACGGTTTTGAATGCCTGATCGAGCAGGGCGCCGGTATGTCGTCGTATTTTACCGATGAGGCCTACAAGGCTGCCGGAGCCGTCATCCTTCCTTCCGCCAATGATGTGTTTCAGCAATGCGATATTCTGGCCAAGGTAAATGCCCCGTCGGATGATGAAGTATCGCGCATGAAAGAAGGAAGTATAGTTCTCTCCTTCATCTATCATTTGACCAATCCGGAATTGATCGCGAAACTGAATGCCCGTAAAATTTCGGTATTCAGCATGGATGCCATGCCGCGTATCAGCCGGGCACAAAGTATGGACGTGCTGAGTTCGCAAAGTAACCTGGCCGGTTATAAGGCGGTGTTACTTGCGGCCGATCATGCACCGAAGATTTTCCCGATGCTTATGACCGCTGCCGGTACCATAACCCCGGCCCGTGTGGTGATATTTGGTGCCGGTGTGGCCGGACTTCAGGCCATCGGAACCGCCCGCCGTTTGGGCGCGGTGGTAGAGGTTACCGACATACGTCCGGAAACGAAAGAACAGGTAGAGTCGTTGGGAGGAAAATTCATTTCATTCGATACCGGCGGTGAAGTAAAAACCGAAGGCGGATATGTAAAGGAAGCCGGAGAAGAAGTGCTGAAACGTCAGCGTGAGATATTAAAGAAACATCTGGCCACAGCCGATGCTGTAATTACCACCGCACTCATTCCCGGCAAAAAAGCGCCGGTGCTCATCACCCACGATATGATGTCGGTAATGAAATACGGCAGCGTGATCGTAGACATGGCAGTGGAACAGGGAGGGAATTGCGAAGCCAGCGAGAGCGGAAAAATAGTTGAGAAAAATGGTGTGAAGATCATTGGTCTCACCAACCTTCCGGGTATGCTGCCACAGAATGCCAGTGAAGGATATGCAAAGAATGTATTTAACTTCCTCACCCATCTGGCAACAAAAGACGGCATGAAATGGGAGATGGAAGAAGAGATCACAAAAGGCACACTCATCTGCCACAACGGAAATATATTAAGATCCTAATTGCACCTAAACCTTATTGTATACCTTTTATACTATGGAAAATATTTTAAGTTTCTTATCCGACAATCAGATGATGATTTATCTGGTGTTGTTGATGATCTTTCTGGGCGTAGAGCTGATTGAAAAAGTACCATCGGTGCTTCATACGCCGCTGATGAGCGGTGCCAATGCCATTCACGGTGTGGTTATCATCGGGGCCATCATTATTATGGGACAAGCCGAAAGCATCGTGCCGAAAATTCTCGGATTTATTGCGGTAGTGCTGGGAACGCTTAATGTGGTAGGGGGCTTTGTAGTGACCGACCGCATGCTGGATATGTTTAAGAAGAAGAAAAAATAATTGGTCCTTAACGCATCCTTCCATATCCTTCATTCAAAATTCAGATTATGTTACAACAATATATTTTAGATATCATTTATATCATAGGTGCCATGAGTTTTATTTTCGGAATAAAACTGCTCGGCCATCCCGATTCAGCCAAACGGGGAAATTTTATTGCTGCCATCGGAATGACACTGGCGGTGTTTGGTACCATCTTTTTATACCAGCCTTCAGGCGGCGGACATCTTAAAAACCTGGAATGGATATTTTCAGGAGTTGTGCTTGGAACGGTGATCGGAACCATGATGGCCCGACGCGTGCAAATGACAGCCATGCCGCAAATGGTTTCATTTTTCAACGGTATGGGAGGCGCCTGCGCAGCCCTGATATCATTGGTTGAATTCAATCATGCATCGGCCCACGTAAGTACAGATGTAGTTGACGGAATCACCGGAGCAGCGCAAAGTCTGAATATAATTCCCGAGATGCCGTTGGGTAAACTGCTGGTTATTTATCTGGGGTTGATGATCGGTTCGGTATCATTTGCCGGAAGTATGATCGCCTATTTTAAGCTGGATGAAAAACTGAAAGATAAAATGCTTCCGTTTCAACAGGGTATTAATCTTACATTACTGGGTGTTATTCTAGCCATTTCAGCAGTGAGCATATTTGGCTGGGTTGAAATTCCGAATTCTTTATATATCGTGGGTGGCTTATCATTGTTGTATGGTGTGTTGTTCGTACTCCCGATCGGTGGTGCCGATATGCCGGTGGTGATCTCCTTACTCAACTCCTTTACCGGTGTAGCTGCCGCCTTCGGAGGATTCTTATACCATAATAATGTAATGCTCTTTGGTGGTATTCTGGTAGGTAGTGCCGGTACCTTGCTAACGGTATTGATGTGTAAAGCCATGAACCGTTCCCTCACCAATGTACTGATCGGTAATTTTGGAGGAGGGGCCAAAGGCGGTGAAGCAAAAGCCATTACCGGTACCATTAAAGAAATTACGAAATCGGATGCCGCCGTGCTGATGAAATACAGTAAAAAAGTAGTGATCGTTCCCGGTTACGGACTTGCGGTTGCTCAGGCACAGCATATCTGTCATGAACTGGAACAGCAGCTGGAAGCCAATGATGTGGAAGTGAAATACGCCATTCATCCGGTGGCAGGTCGTATGCCGGGCCACATGAATGTGTTGCTGGCCGAAAGTAATGTAAGTTATGATAAGCTGGTAGAGATGGATGAAATAAATCCGGAATTCAAAACAACCGATGTGGTGCTGGTAGTAGGCGCGAATGATGTGGTGAACCCGGCTGCCAAAAATGACCCGGCTTCTCCTATATACGGTATGCCGATTCTTGAAGTGGAAGATGCGGCCAACATTATTGTAATGAAACGAAGCATGAAGGCCGGGTATGCCGGTATCGAAAATGAATTGTTCTACAATCCGAAGTCGCGTATGCTTTTTGGGGATGCTAAAAAATCACTAACCGAGCTGGTTGGCGAACTGAAAAACGCCTGATAGCGGAGTGAATCGGTTTCTCCTAAAAAGTCTTAAAATTCCTGCCCCTATTTTATCTTTTGGATTTTATATGTAGTTTCGCTGCATATGAAACACCTCGTATCGATCTTTTTTATCTGTCTGCTCGCTATTTCATCCGTAGGGCAGGGTTCACTTCCCAATGTTACCATCAAAGACCTGAATGGAAAATCAGTAAACATTCAGAGTTACAGCAAGAGCAGCAAAATAACAGTGATCAGTTTCTGGGCAACCTGGTGTGGTCCGTGTAAAAAAGAACTGATGAAACTGAATTCGTTGTTGCCCGAATGGACAACCAAGTACAACATGCAACTGGTAGGTGTTTCGGTTGACGACAGTAAAACGGCTCCGAATGTGAAGACGTATGTAGCGGGCCGTAACTGGAAATTCGATATCTTAATGGATACGAACAGCGATTTAAAACGCGCGTTCGGCATTGCCAATGTGCCATTCACACTTATAATAAAAGACGGCAAAGTAGTATACCGGCACGACGGTTATACGGATGGTGCTGAGAAAGAACTCGAAGCCGAGTTGAAAAAACTCACCGGAAAATAAATCATGAAGCTCAAAGACAAAATATCCGAATATGTCTTTAAGCGTGCTATAGGTCAACCCCGTGCCGGAAGGCAGATCATATCGTTGGGCAAGGCCAAATCCATTGGAATTCTTTACGATGCTACCCAGTTCCATCAGGAAAAAGTGATCCTTGAATTTGCCGAACAAATGCGTCAGCAGGGCAAATCGGTAGTTACCTTCGGATACATTAATAAGAAAAAGGTCCCCCCTGAATTTAAAAGCTCTGTTTCCAACGCGTACCTTTCGAGGTCCGATTTAAACTGGTACGGTATCCCGAAACGAAGTGCCTACGCCCTTATTGCCAATGAATCGTTCGATGTGTTGATAAATATGTATCTGTGGCACTGCATCCCTTTACTCATTATTTCAGCCGCATCAAAGGCGAAGTTCCGCATCGGGCGTTATTTCGCCGATGCCACGTCCTGCTTCGATTTCATGTTAAATCTCGACAGTACGGCCACCCTGGAGATCTTTATTGCCTCCCTCAAGCATTTTTCCGCAAAATTCCAGGCCTGATTTCATTTTTTTGTCATTTTATCGACAACCCCGCATAAAAAGTGGGGAGGAACTTGGAATCTTTTAACATTTCTATATATTTGAGGCTTAAACGCGAAACTTATTACTTTATTTATATGATTAACAATTTTACTCAACTATTTTCTAAAAAGTTTATGTTGGCGCTGGTGGCGCTGGTGTATTCTGTTTTAGGTTCATCGCAGGGTTTGTTAACTATTGGTACCGGTACAACTACCAACACCAATACTACATGGCCTGCTCCTTATGGTAACTGGTATTCAGGTGCACGCCACCAGATGATCATTACTGCGGCTGAATTGGTTGCTGCCGGGGCTTCTGCTTCCGGAGGTGCCATTACAAGCCTGGCCTTCAATGTAGCGGTGTCAACGGAGTTCCTCTGAACAATTTTACCATTCAGATGGCCACTACAAGCAGTTCAGGATTTACCGGCTCGTTTATTTCATCAGGATTAACCACAGTATATACGGCAAGTTCGTATACTGAGGTGGCCGGCTGGAATACCCATCAGTTCTCAACTCCATTTACGTGGAATGGAACTTCCAACGTGGTAGTTGATATTTGTTTCTGGAACGGTGCCTATACATATACATATAGTGCGCTTACCTATTATACAACCACATCCTTCAGTTCATGTATTTACACGTATCAGGATGCGGCCTCTTCCTGTGGAACAACCACCGGTACCGTTACCACCAACCGCCCGAACATGCGGCTGATGGTACTTCCTGCATCTGGTAAGACATTGCTGCGTATGCTCTGAACAATGCTTCATTCGGTATTGGTAACAACACCCTGAGCCTGAAAGCCATGAACATCGGTGGGGACAACTTATCTACAGCCGATTTCGGTTATAAACTGGGTACCAATGCTGCAGTTACTCAAACAGGTGTAAGTTTGGGAACTTTAACGCCGGGAAGTTTTTTCAACCATGTATTCTCTACTGTGATGAATATTCCGGCTGCCGGTTCGTACCAGCTGAAAGTTTGGGCACGTAATCCGAATAACGTATATCCCGATCTGAATGTGAATAATGATACGTTGATCGCAAATATCTGTACGGGTTTATCAGGTACATATACCATTAACCCAACCGGTTCGGGCAGCAGTAACTTTACCTCTTTTACCAATGCGGTAAATACCTTAAAAAGTTGCGGTGTGGCCGGTCCGGTAACACTGAATGTAGCTGCAGGTAACTTCAATGAACAAATTGAGATCACCGGTATTGCCGGTGTGTCGGCGGTGAACACCATTACGTTTAACGGTACCGATACTTCCAATTGCCGTATCTATTATGGTTCTACATCAACTACCGATAATTATGTAGTAAAGATCAACGGAACCGGATATGTGAAATTCAAAAATATCACCATTGAGAATACAGCTACTCTATATATATATGCAAGCTACTTTGCCGCATGGGTAACCAACGGTGCAAACTATATCACTTTCGATAAATGTAAATTCATTGCTCCGAACGGAGGGTATTACACAACCTGCATTGGTATCAGCGGAAATAACTACTATACAGGTACCGCCGCTTCTTTCGACAGCGTACTCAACAGCCGTATGGTGGGTGGATATTATGCTGTATGTTATGCCGGTAACAATGGAAATACAAGCAACTGTATTGCCAATAACCGCATTGAGAACTATTCATATTTCGGTGTTTCATTGTATCCCGGTGTTGGAATTTGCCTCTCTGATAACAAGATCCTGAATCCAACCAGCACTATTACTTATGGAATATACATATATAATGAAACGGATTTTACTGTTGAACGCAATCAGGTGGAAGCGAAATACATGGGTATCTATATCGGATATACTACCTCATTTACCGGACGTCATCTGGTGGCTAACAATACCGTTGTAAGTCATAATACACCGTATTCTACCTTCTATGGTATTTACGGATATGCTTATGCCGACATCGTTTTCAACTCGGTATATTCCAATGGTAACGGTTATTGTGCCTATTTCTATGCAGGAAATAATTACAAACTGGAAAACAATATTTTCCTTTCCAACCATGCTACCTGTTATGCCTTGTACACGCAGCCATCTTACCATTCTCTAGTCGATTATAACAACTACTTTAATCAGACAGGTGGATATTTCGTTTATTTCGCTACCGCCTATACTGATCTTACTACTTTGAAGGCAGGCAATGCTGCTAATAACAAGAAATCAGTGAGTGTACTTCCTGCTTATTTAAATACCGTACCTGCCAACGGTCCGTTCGATCTGCACCTGAGCTCGGGTGTTCCATCGCCCACCGGAGACCCATCCATAGTATCCATGGTTTCGGCACTGGATGTTGACCGCAATGCCCGTTGCCTGTTTGCTCCAACCATTGGTGCCGATGAGTCTACATATACAACCGGTTCACCGGTTGCCGGCTTCACCATGCCTGATACCATTTATGTGAATTCACCGTTCACCTTCATAAATAACAATTCCATCAATGCCCCGTTGGGTCACCAGTGGTGGGTTGACGGTGTTTCAGCCGGTACTACCTTAAACCTGCCATGGTTATTCACGGCTACCGGTTCGCATACTGTGAAGTTAAAAACTTCCGGTTGTTCAGGTGTTGACTCCATCACCAAAGTGATCACTGTTGTTAACCCAACCGTTGCTCCGATCGCTGATTTTATAGCCGATCTGAATATTGTTGAAACCTATGCCCCTGTGCAGTTAACCGACCTGTCAACACGCGGTCCGTCAAACTGGTACTGGACATTTGCCCCGGCCACCGGTGTAAACTTCAATAACAGCACTACCTCGTTCTCGCAAAATCCAAACATCAGCTTCTCGAATCCGGGTTTATATACGATTTGTTTGAAAGACTCGAACAGCGCAGGTGCCGGAGCAACCGTTTGCAAGACAGCTTACATCCTGGTTAGAGCAACAAACTCAATGTGTATTTTCCCATTCGATACCAAAATTGCCAGCGGAACATTGTATGATGACGGCGGGCCAAACGGTGTTTATGGTAATAACCACACCACACCATGTACCTTCCTTATCGACCCTTGTGCCAGCTCGGTGAATATGAAATTCACTCAATTCAATCTTGCGGCCAATGACTACCTCCGAGTTTATAATGGTAAAGATAAATTCGGTATTCCATTGCATACCGGTTTAGGTTTCACCGGAACCGCCCTGCCGGGTGGTGCTGCCGGGTTAACAGCCAACTCCGGAAAAATGTTTATTGAATTTGTAACTGATGCCTCTACCAATGCTGCCGGCTTTGCCGCCACCTGGACCAGTGTTGCCGGTTCATTCGCCGCCCCTACCGGTTCATTGAACGATCCGGATACAGTGTACGATTGCGGTGCCTTGTTCGATATCGGATTCCAGCCTGCTGCCTCTAACTTCTCGGCCACCGATGCATACTATCGCTGGTATTTCGATTGGGTAAACAATAACTCGTTCCCGGATGTGGAAGGAAAAGGGGTAGTACAAACCCAATGGTCATACGGTTCAACCGGAACCTATGTAATACGTTGTGAAGTGGAAGGATGTAACGGTACGCTTATACTCTATGATACAATTGTGGTTGAACACCCTAACGGTGGACCGATCGTTAATTTCTCGGCCAACCTGCTTACCGCTACTACTACTGATATTGTAACATTTACCGACTTATCGAAGATCGATCCTACCTGGTGGAAATGGTCATTCTCAGGACCGGGAACAGTTAGTTATGCTGCCGGAAATCAGAATTCAAAAAATCCGGGGGTTCGTTTCTCTGCCGTTGGTACGTATTCAGTAACATTGATGGATTCCAATTGTGTAGGTTCAAATTCACTTACCAAAACCAACTATATCAATATTATCAACTATTGTATTCCGGCTGTTGGAACCCTGAATCCGGATTTCGCCATAGAACGCGTGCGCGTGGGACGTGCCGATACACTGGTGAAAAACACCGTACCGGGATTTGATTTCACCAATACTACTCCAACCATTGGTACAATTACCTATCGCGACAATACATCTCAAACAGCTACGTATCTGATTGGTCAGACTTCCATCACCAAAAATGTGGAAGCCATTCTGGGACTTGGAACATCTACTTCATTTACCATCGATCGTTTATCAAACTTCAACGCTTGTAACTTTAAAGTATGGGTTGACTTTAACCAGGACGGAACTTTTGATCAGACCACAGAACTGGTAGCCAGTTCAGGTATTACTGCCGGTAAATCATACAACGGATCGATTGTAGTGCCAACTACCGCCAAAGTAGGATATACCCGTATGCGTATCGGTACATCATTCAACAATACCAGCAATACACCATGCGGTGCCAATCAGTTCGGTGATTTCAACGATTTCCGTATCAAGATCACTCCGGATGAAACTGCCCCTATCATTACTTTCAACGGATGGAATGCCGGTGCTCCGGCTACCGTATTCGTGGAGGTTGGAAGAAGCTTTAACGATCCGGGATACACTGTTTCTGATGATGTGACTAACCCTTGTCCGAACACCCGTTCCGGTATTGCAAACGGTACCGTGATCACAACTCATCCGTCGACCAACTCGTACACAGTTACAGCTACCGACGCTGCCGGTAATATCTCAACCAACACGTTAACAGTTAAATCAAATCCGGATACAACCAAACCGGTTATTGTTATGAAATACATTTCACCGGTGTATGTTGAGGTTGGTACTTCGTATACTGATTCAGGAGCCACCGCAACCGACTTCTATTTCGGAAACTTCACTTCACAGATCGTTACTACTTCTACCGTGAATACTTCAAAAATCGGAACTTACACTGTTACCTATAATGTGAAGGATTCATCGAATAACAATGCTGATCCGGTAGTTCGTACGGTAATTGTGCGTGATACTCAGAAACCTGTCATCACCGTTAGCGGAGCGAATCCGTTGTATGTGAATGTATTTAGCTCATTCAATATTCCTACAGCCACAGTTACCGACAATTACAATACCGGTTTAACATATACTGTAACCGGTGGTCCGGTGAATACCAACGTACTGGGTACATATACCTTGAATTACAATGCCATCGATAGTTCGGGAAATGCGGCAACCACTGTTGTTCTTACAGTAATTGTACGTGATGTTACCATGCCTGAATTTACGCTGATCCCGCCGGATACTATGATCATTGATGTGAAAACACTTACATCCGTTCCTGAACCGGGTTATATCTACCGCGATGATTATTATCCAAACAGCCAGTTGACCATTACAAAAACCGGAACTGTGGACCTGAATGTGATCGGAACCTATGTAATTCGTTACCGTATCTCAGATCCGTCAGGCAATACCGATTCAACCAAGTTCCGTGTGTACAAGGTTGTTGACCGTTTCGCTCCGGTAATTACCCTGAAAGGCATGACCTTCATGAACTGGCCACGCTGGAAACCATTTGTTGATCCGGGATATACCGTAACTGATAATTATGATGTAACTGTAAATGTTACCGTTGATCAGTCGAAATTGAATATTTATCTGGATGGTATTTATCCGATTACATATTCTGCAACAGATGCTGCCGGTAACAAGGCAACCGATGTGATTCGTTATGTAAATATCTATACACAGGTAGGTATCAACAGCCAGAATACGATCCAATGCATTCAACGTGTATCCGAATCCAAGCAACTGAATCCTTAAAGTGGATGTTAACATTCCACAAGCAGGAAATGCGGTATTGCAGGTTACAGATGCTCAGGGACGTGTGATCAAGACAATGGAGAATGTGGCTACAGCCAATGGCAAGGTATCATTAGATCTGAGCAACGAAGCCAACGGAATGTACTTTATCCGCATTGTTTCTGATAATTTCACTCAAACTAAATCAGTATCGATACAACGATAATCGCTTATGGCAGGGCATAGCAATATGCCCTGCCATTTTTATTTTTTTAATTGCTTTACTTAACTCACTTTTCAACTTAGCATGATTAAACATTCTACTTACAAGTTTTTGGCGGTCTTACTAATGCTATTGATCTATAGCAGTGGTTTTGCCCAACCAGGTACTCCCGCATTTTATAATGTGAACACCACGCCGGGAAGTGCCAATTCATTTCCCCTGAACTCAACCACGAGCAATAAGGTACAGTGGATCTACGGTCCCAATCTGTTCAATGCGAATGGTACGGGTGTTGGTGCGGCAGCGTATGCCGGAAATATCACGAAAGTGTATTTCATGATCGCTTCTACTGCATCTGCGTCTACGTATTCTAATTTTACCATAAAGCTCGGTCAAAATGTGGGTACACAAACAACATGGACCAGCACAACGTATGCGACGGGCTTAACGACTTGTTTTTATGCCAGCAGTTTCACACTTACCGGTGCCACTACCAATACGTGGTACGGTGTGACACTGCAAACTCCTTTTTACTATAACCCGAACCTATCCCTGGTATTCGAAATGCAGGTATCAGCAGGTACAGGGAACACAATGGCCCAGAATGGTTCAGCCAGTCAGCGGATCTGGGGACCATATAACGCAGCCACCGGTAGCGGTTTTGGTTCCGGGTTGGTAGATTTTGGATTTAATCTTGCCTCTGCCGCCAATAATGATGTAGGTGTATTGTCTATCGATTCACCAACTACCTTTTGTACTCCAGTTCAAAATGTTGTGGCCCGTGTGAAAAATTACGGCCGTAACCAGGTTACCGGCGTCAATGTAAACTGGTCGTTAAACGGGGTAACGCAAACTCCGGTATATTATCCGGGTACTATTGATACCGTAGGTGGTGCCAACAATACCCGTCAGGTATTACTGGGAAGTAACACATTCTCTGCGACACCTACAGCTATTAAAGCATGGACTTCTTCACCCAATGGGGTTACCGATACCGTGCGGATTAATGATACAGCCTATGCATCCAAGTCGCTTGCTATAAGCGGGGCATATACGATTGATCCGAATGGCACCGGCTCCAATAATTTCACATCATTTGCCGCAGCAGTAAATGCTATGGGAGTTGGTGGTATATGCGGTCCGGTAACATTTACAGTTGCAGCCGGAACATATACCGAGAAGGTTACACTCAGTTCAGTATTAGGAGCTTCTTCAGTAAACACTATCACATTCGACGGTGTAGATCCGACAACTCGTATACTTCAATACAATGAAACAGGAACACCTACCAATCCAGGTGTTTTCAATATTCTTAATACATCCTATGTTACTGTAAAAAATCTGGGCATTAAAGCTTTAGGTACATCCACTAGTGTAGGTATAAATGTGCAGGGAAGCAACTACTGTTTCATTTCAAAAAATATTGTTTCAGTCAACACCACCTCTACTTCTTCATATTGTTATGGTATCGGACAGTGCGGTGCAACCTTTTCATCAGCTACCAATGCCATAGGTAATCGCTACGAGAACAACACCATCGACGGTGGATATGCCGGTGCATCGCTTTACAGCTCTTCGGCTGCTGGCAGCTACGATAATGTATTCCGTGGCAATGTGATCACCAATGTGTATTATACAGGTTTGTATACCTATTATCAGGGAAATGATTCGGTAATGGATAACAGCGTAACCTTCCGCACCGGTGGATCGAGCTACGGTATGTTCATTTACTATTCAAACAACTTCCATGTAGAGCGCAATATTGTAAACAATGCATCTTATTGCGCCTATTATGTTTACAGTTCAGGGGCATCCAATACCAACCCTACCTTTATGAACAATATTGGTATTTGTTCCGGAACATACGGTACCTATTGTTTATATAACGACAATATCCGTTTCTATCATAACACCTTCTATTATACAGGAAACACCTATTGTGCCTATATCGGGTACGGTGTGAACCAGCGGGTGAAGAATAATATCTTCTATACCACGGGAACATCCGCGTATGCATTGTA